>JAFSFF010000478.1 GCA_017435375.1 Thermoguttaceae bacterium | reverse complement strand
GGCTTCGTCGACGGCGACGGCCGCGGCGTTATCGGCGGGCTCCGCGTCTTGAGCGAACGTCGGCGCGGTCGCCGCGGTCAACGCAAACGCGGAAAACAGAGCGATAAGACCAAGGTAAAAAGGTCTTTTCAAAATGTTGGTGCGTGTCATTGGTTAATTACTGTCGCGTTAATTTTGCTGTGTTACCCGAAACGACGCGCGGGCGTCTTCGGGCGAAAAGTATTAGGCGGAATAACGGCGGACTCGAAACGAACGACGTTCGTCGGCGAATCGAGCGGCGAGGACGGTCGGCGTCGAGCGCGACCGTCGACGGCTCGACCGTTCACTTCTTCTTCGCTTGCTTATCCTTCGCGGCTTCTTTCGCTTCTTTGGCGGCTTCTTTGTTGAAAACGAAGCAAACCGCGCCGAGAGCGAAACGGATTTTGGTTCCGGTCGAGTCGTCGACGCGGAGGACGATTTCGCCCCCGTCTTTGTCGAGCGACGCGACGGTTCCGATAATGCCGGCGGTCGTCATCACTTTGTCGTTAATCTTGATCGAGTCGATCAGCTTTTGCGCTTGTTTGTCTTGCGATTTTTTCGGCAAAACAATCAAGAACCACATAACGATCAACATAACGAACGTCATCATAACGACGGCGAACGGGCCGGAGCCCGACGGCGCCGGAGCCGGAGCGTCGGCCAACAGAGGCGCGAGGGTCGGCAAGGTCGATAAAACGGTCATCGCAAATCCTAACGAGGAAACGAACGGCGAACGAACGAGCGCGGAAACGCGACCGCTCGACGGCGTTCTTGGAAGGCTGTCTTTTCGGAAAGTGAATCCTTTTCCATTAAACTATTATAATAAACCTTCTTCCCGGGGACTTCAAGCCCGCGCGCCGGGAATTTTCCCCTTTTTCCGATTTTTTCTCCGACTTTTCGGAAATTTTTTTTGAAACGCCGTCGATTCGTCGACTTTTTTTCGATTTTGGGTTCCAATTTTCCTTTTCGCCGAACGAAAACGAAAGCGTCCGAGGTCGGTTTCTCCGTTCGCGTCGAGGCGAAAAAACCTCTTGCGTCGCGACGTTTTTTGCGGTAAAATGACGCGCCTTTGAACGCCGACGGACGCAAAACGTTGTTTGGGCAAAATAAAGCGAATGGGCGGAACGCGCGATTTAGGAAGAATCGGCGATCGACCTAACGTCGGCTTGGAGGGAGCGGCGCGGAGCGTCGCGACGAAACGAAGGAGCGTATTTTGAGCGAAAATCATTCGGTTCTTTTTTGCGTCGGGAAAACGAGCGAGTCGACCGACGGCTCGTTGCGGTTGCGTTGGCTTTGTCGACGCGACTTCGGCGCTTTGCTCGCGTTGGAGCGGGCGGCGTTCGAATTTCCTTGGACGCGCGACGAGTTTGAGTATTGCCTGCGAACGCGGAACTTCGGCGGTTTGGTCGTCGAGCGGGACGGCGAGCCGTTGGGGTATCTCTGTTTCGAGGCGCGAAAACGGTCGTTTCGACTCTTAAGTTGCGCGGTCGCCGATTCGGAGCGGCGTCGGGGCGTCGGAACGGCGCTGGTTCGGGCGTTGACGGAGCGGTTGGACGCGCGACGCGCGAAGATCGTTTGCGTCGTTCGCGAGCGGAACTTGGCGGCTCAACTTTTCTTGCGAAGTTTGGGGTTTCGAGCCGTTTGGGTGGCGCGCGACTATTACTTCAAGACGAACGAAGACGCGTATCGGATGACGTATCGCGCCGACGTCGCCGTCGCGAACGAAGGCGCCGATCGAACGAGAAGAAGATTGTTGAGCCGATAAATAGGCTCGACGTTGAAATAAAGAAAAACGCGCCGCTTTGAGCGCGGCGTCGCGAACGCGTTCCGGGTTGGAGCGCGTTTTTTTGCGTCTCTTGGCGGAGAGAAGACGACCGAGGCGCAAAAGAAAAACCGACGCGATTTGACGGTCGCGTCGGTTTTGACGTTTTTAAGGTCGCGTCGATTTTCGGCGAACTTCGGAGCGGAAACGTCCGCGCGTCGAGACGGTTTAAAACGTTTAGAAGAAGGAACCGGCGCGCAACGTCGGCGGCTCGGCGTTCAATTCGGCTCGTTTTTTAGCGCGTTTGGGAGTCGGCGTCGCTTGCGCGACTTTCGCGACTTTCGGCGGTTGCGCCTTTTGAGCGTTTTGCGCGACTTGCGTCGCCTCTTTATCCCGCGCGGTTTCTTCGTCTTGCGCGGCTTCTTTGTTTTGCGCGTTTTGACCGTTTTGCGCGACGGCGGTCGCGTCGCCGGAACCGTCGGAGAGGCGCGACGCGGCGTTGGCGCCGGTTTTACCGTTTTTAGCGGTCGCGTCGGCGGACTGAGCGGCGATTTCGGTCGCGGCGGCGGTCGGCGCGATCCATTTGACGTTGCCTTCGTCGACGATTTGGCGTCGGGACGGCGCGGCGGCGACGGCGGTCGACGCGTTTTTCGTTTGCGTCGAGTTCGCGGCGAGCGTTTCGTCGACGTCGGGGCGGGCGAAGAGAACGACTTCGTCGGCGCCGAGCGTTTGCGGAGCGTTCGTCGTCGCGTCGTCGGAAACGTCGGCGTCGGCGTCGTCGGTTTGCGTCGCGTCGTCGAAGAAGGTCGGCGACGGAAGGGTCGGCGCGTCGATTTCGGCGTCGGCGGCGTCGCCGGTCGCGGCGGTCGGCGCGACGAGGGTCGGTTCGGTTTCGAGATCGGCGATTTCGTCGGCGGTTTCGGTCGCTTTCGCGGCGTTTTGTTCTAGCGCGGCGCGCAGTTCGGTCGCTTTTTTCGCGAGCGCGGCGTCGGTCGGGTTGAGGCGCCCGGCGATCGTCGTCTTGTCGAGCGCTTCTTGAACGTTTCCGGCGCGTTCTTGGAGGACGCCCATCTTGTAAAAGGCGCGATAGTCGTTCGGCGCGGCGGCGGCGACCTCTTCGAGAACCGCGTAAGCCTCGTCGTCGCGCTCTTGCGCTTCGAGGAGATAGGCGATTTCGAGTTTCGGCTCGATCGAGTCCGGGTTGCGGTCGCGCCAATCTTCGAGCGTTTGAAGGGCGGTCGCCGCGTCGCCGCGAGTCGAGGCGCTCGTCGCGAGCCCGCGGTAACAGCAGACGATCGTTTCCGGCGCGGCGTCCCGTTCGAGCGCGGCCCAATAGGCGTTTTCCGCTTGCGTCAAGAGGTTGTAATCGCCGGTCGCGAGCGCTTTGCGTTGATAAGCGGCGCCGAGGTTGTAAAGCGTTTCGGCGTTTTCCGGATTTTCCGCGAGCGTTTCCTGAAAGACGGCGATGGCGCGGTCGTAATCGCCGGTCGCGTAAAGTTCGACGCCCCGAGCGTTGCGCGACGCGACGAGACCGCTCGGCGACGCGCAGCCGGTCGCGACAAAGGTCGGCGCGACGATTCCAAGTCCGAGGAGCGCGAAAAGGGCCGCTTGGGCAAACGTCGGTCGAGCGGAAGGCGACGACGGCGAGCGGAACGAAGGCGCGACGGACGGCGGGAAGGAAAAGGGCGTTCGGAACAACATAACGGCGTCCTTGCCGAGTCGCGGAGGTTTTCGCGGACGAAAACGAGCGACTTGCGACGTATATATTAATAATGACAAAACAAGCCGAAAAGGAACGCGAAAGTTTCCGAAAGGCGCGACGGCGCGGCGTTCCTTGCCGGCGGCGCGACCGTTTTAATCGGAATAATCGCGATAAACCGTCCCGATAGTAACGTTTTTTTTAGGCGAAATCAAGAGCGGTTTGAAAATTCTCGCTTCCCCCTTGCGCTCGACGCGCTTTTTGGAGTAAAATAGAAAGCGTCGCGACGGAGCGGAAAGCGCCGCCGTCGCGTTGAACGAAACGTTGGGGAAAAGAGTAGGGTTGCGAAATGTCGGTCGTTTGGACAAAAAAGAGAAGGCGAGCGCGAGTTGGCGGCGTCGCGGCGATGTTGACGGTCTTGGGCGTCGCGGGCGCTTGGCTTTTTAACGCGATTCCAACGGTCGAGGGCGCGCCGCCGCGGCGAACGGCGCCGCGAACGTCCGGTTTTCGCGCCGACTCGGCGAAGTCGGAAGAAACGAAAAAAACGTCGAAACCGAGCGGCGACGCTAAAACGAGCGAAT
>JAFSFF010000049.1 GCA_017435375.1 Thermoguttaceae bacterium | reverse complement strand
GCGCTTTTATTGGCGAGCAACGCGTCCTATTTGATTTTGCGTTTCAAGACGGTTCTTGTTTGCGGCGCCCTTTTGTCGGCGGCGGTCGTCGTCGGCGGTTTTTCGGTCGAGGAGGATTTCCGGAGCCGAGCGGCGTTGATCGCGACGCTAAACCTTGCGTTTTTCGCGCGTTGGACGTTCGACTTGTACCGCGCTTATCGGTTCAAACAGGCGAACGTCGCGACGGAATCGCTCCCGGTTTCGCGCGGTTTGGAGCGGGTTTTCGGCGCCGCGTTGAGAGGGGCCCGACCCGTTTTCGGCAAAGCGTTGGCGCCGGTCGAAAAGAGCGCGTTGGAGAGCCGAATCGAAAAAGGTTGGGACGCCGTCGAGTTCGCCGACTTCGCCGCGTTGCGCAACATGACGCGCTATTTGGAGAGCGTCGTCGCCGAATGCGAACCCTTTGCCGGCGTTAAGTTTCGAGTGGCGACCGTCGCCCGGAAGCTCGAGCGTCGACTCGTCGGCGGAACCGACCGCGAGTGCGCGTCGCCGAACGTTCCTTATTGGAGCGAAAATCTCTTCCCGTTGGCGCTTCCGGACGGATACGAAGCGCGCGTCGACCGGCTTGAACTCGGCGACGAATGGGACGTCGTTCAAGACTGCGCTCGTTGCGGCGGGAGGGGGAAAACGTCCGGAACGACGCAAGGGGCCGAAACGTGTCCGCGTTGCGGCGGCGCGGGGCGCGTTCTCTTTAAACAGTCGATTATAACGACTTGGAGCGTCTTTAGCGCGACCGCGACCGAGCCGAAAACGCCCGCGCCGGAGTATATGGACGAGGCGGCGGAGAAGATTTTCTTCGTCAAAGAAGCGATCGAAAACCGCAAATTTTCCGAGCGTCCGGCCGAGGCGTCCGAACTCGACGACGCGACGCGGGCGAAGTTGGAGCGCGCCGTCGCCGCCGCTCGACCGGACGCGCTGCACGAGTTCGTTTCGGTCGCGGAGCGGTTGCGCGGCGGGACGGTTTATCGCGCCGAGATTCAAGCGTTCGGCTTCTGGACGACGCGCGTCGTCTTCCGCAAGTTGCACGGGCGTTTCGGTTGGTTGTTCGGCGCTCGACCGGACTTTTACTTTCGTTCGATTCCGTTGAGCGGTTCGGCGGTCGTCGCGGCGGCGTTCGCGTTCCCGGCGGCGGTCGCGACGGCGGTTTTCGCCGGTTGGCGCTGTTGGACGGCGTTAAACGGTTGGTTTTTCGGCGTTTGAAGTCGACGAAAAGACGAGGAAAAGGCGCGGTTCGAAAGATCGCGTTTTTTCGTTGCGATTTTTGTGTTTCCAAAGCGGCGAAATTTTAACGTTTTTCGGAGCGCGGCGGTAACGACCCGGGCGGCGGACGCGTCTAAAATAACGTCGGCGTTTGCGAAAGCGGGCGAAAACGGAGGAATGTAACGAAAATGACGGCGGAATTTATTCAGTTGCAAATAACGTATCCGACGCGCTCCGAAGCGGAGGCGGCGTCGCGTTTTCTTGTCGGCGAAGGTTGGGCGGCTTGCGCGCAGCTCTTGGGGCCGCTCGAGAGTCGGTACGTTTGGGCCGGAAAAACGGAAAATTCGGAAGAGTTTCTCTTGTTGGCGAAGACGCGAGCCGCGCTGTTCGACGCGGTTTCGGCGGCGATTTCCGAACGGCATTCTTACGACGTTCCGCAAATCGTCGGCGTTCCGTTGGCGTTCGTCGCGCCGAGTTACGCCGCTTGGCTGGACGCGCAAATACGGCGTTGAAGGCGCCGACGTGCGTTAAAATTTGCCGGATTTGCCGATTGAAGCGGTCGGCGGGCAAAACTTTTTTTCGCGACGCGGCGTTTCGGCGGCGAATTGGACGCGTCTCTTGGGGGAGCGGAGCGTTTATTATTAATATATATTAAGGGGAAAACGCCAATATATTAATAAGGGGAAAAAATGCGAGCGAATTGGAACGGCGAAACGAGGAAAACGGAGGCGGCGCGGCGGAGAAATCGGACGAACCGAGCGGCGAACGCGGCGGTTTGGGCGGTCGCGGCGGCGTTGGGATTCGGCGGTTGGGCGGCGGGCGTTCGACTCGAAGCGCAATAACCGGCGGCGCGAGCCGAAATCGGCGTCGATTGGAACGCGTTCGACGAAGAACTTGCGTTTGAGGAAGACGTCGAAAACGGCGGAACGCGAAACGGCGAAAAGACCGATGACGCCGCCGCGTCGAGCGGGTTGGCTGTCGTCGCGAAGACGGAAAACGGCGTCTTGGCGCGGCTCGACGGCGTTCGAAACGTCCTGATTCTCTCCGGAACGCCCGCCGAAATGGGCGCGGCGCACGGGCGGCTTCTCCGAGACGACGTTCTCGAAATGAACGCCCGAATCGCGGCGGTCGGCGTCGCGGCGTCGCTGAAACTCGGCGAAAATTTCGCGGCGCGAATCGAGGAAGCGACGCGACGAACGGCGCCGTTCGTTCCGGAGCGTTTTTTCGAGGAAATGGACGCGTTGGCGGCGGCGACCGGCTTGGAACCGGCGCAAGTCCGGCGAATCAACTCGTTTCCGGAGCTGTTTCACTGCAGCGGCGTCGCGCTTCGGGGCTCGGCGACGGTCGGCGGGCGCGTCCTGCACGCTCGCGTTCTCGATTATATGCGCGACGTCGGCTTGCAGAATAACGCCGCGTTAATCGTTTATCGTCCGGAAGGAAAGAACGCTTGGCTGAGCGTCTCGTACGCCGGTTTCGTCGGAACGGTTACCGCGACGAACGAAAAGGGGCTCGCGATCGGCGAAATGGGGGGCGCCGGCGAAGGGAAGTGGGACGGGCTCCCGATGGCGTACCTGATGCGCCGCGTCGTCGAGGAGTGCGCGACGGTCGACGAAGCGCTCGAGCTGATGCGGTCGACGCCGTTGACCTGCGATTATTATTACGTCCTCTCCGACGCCGCCGGGAATATGGCCGCCGTCGAGGCGATCGCCGAACGTGACCCGGTTTTGCGGGTGATGCGGCCCGGCGAATGCGACCCGCGACTCCCCGGCGCCCTCAAAGATTGCGTGTATATCTCCGGCCCGGGCGAGCGCGCCGACGCGCTTTTCAAACGTTTGAACGAAAATTTTGGGAAAATCGACGCCCCGACGCTGATTGAAATCTTGAAGCGGCCCGTTTCGATGAAGTCGAACTTGCACGACGCGATTTTCGCTCCGGAAACGCTCGACGTTTGGTTCGCCGAAGCCGGCGCGACGACGCCCGCTTGCGACGAGAAGTATTATCGGGCGAACTTGCGCGAACTCCTCGAATTTTACGACCGCGAACAAAGCGCTTCCGGTGAAAAATAAGGAGCAAATCGCCGAGCGCGGAAGCGGAAGAGTCGGCGAACGCCTCGGCGAAATGCGTCGGGGCGCGATTTTGGCGAAAATTTGGGCGAAAAGAAAAAATTTTGAAAAAAATCGGCGGCGGTCGCTTGATTTTGCGATAAAAATTTTGTATAACAGTTAGCGTTGAGGACGGGAAACCGTTGCGCTCCCTTGGCGTCGCGCCGGTTCGCCGTTCCGAAAAATTAACGACGGGCGGCGCCGGACGGCGTTTTTCGCGACGGCGCGTTCGACTTTTAAAATTTTTAAGCCGTTATTAGATTCCGTTGTTTGACGGAGTCGCATTATTAGGAGCTGCAATATGAATCGACGCGATTTCTTTGGCGCCGGCGCCGCGATGGGCCTCGGTATGGCTTTGAATTCTTCGACCAACTTCGCCGCCGCGCAAACGACCGCCGAAACCGACCGTCGCGCCGAAGCGAAACTTCGCATCTCGAGTCAAATGGGCCCGGCCCCGGGGAGCAACGACGCCGAAAAGCTCGCCAATATGAAGAAATACGGCTGCGAAGCGGTCGAATATCACGGCGGCTGCGTCGGCAAAGGTAAAGAACATAAGAAGATGGCGAACGACGCCGGTCTTGAAGTTTCGGTTATCTGCTGGGGCTCCTGCAACGGCGACCTCTGCTCCGACGTCGTTGAAAAACGTCAACCGGGGATCGACGCTCTGAAACGCGCGCTCGAAACCGCCGCCGAAATGGAAGCTCGCGGCGTCATTTACGTCCCGGCGTTCAACGGCCAAACGAAACTGACGAACCAAGAAATCCGCAAACTTCTCCTCGAGTTTATGCCGGAAGTCGCGAAATTCGCCGCCAGTATGAACACGGCCGTCATTTTTGAACCGCTCTGCCGTATGGAAGCCTTCTTCCTGCGTCAAGTCGCCGACGGCGCGTCGCTCTGCCGCGACATTCAACGCATCGCCGGCACGTCCGACGACAACCCGGGCATTACCGTGATGGGCGACTTCTATCATATGGACACCGAAGAAGCGAACGATATGGGCGCCTTCATTTGCGCCGGTAAGAAATACCTGAAACACGTCCACCTCGCGGGCGGCGTTTCGAATCCGCGCCGCACCTTCCCGGGCGAAAACGATCGCAACTACGTCGACGGTTTCCGCGGCTTGAAATACATCGGTTACACCGACTTCTGCTCGTTCGAATGCGGTTGCGCCGGCAAAGATAAGGAAAAAGCGTTCGAAGCGACGATTAAATTCCTTCGCGAACAATGGGAAAAAGCGTAATCGTTTGCGCTTAACGCCAATCGCGGCGAACGCGTTCGATTTTCGAGTCGAGCGCGTTCGATGCGCCGCGCTTCTTTCGGTTTCGCGGTCGCTTTGCGCGAAACCGGAATTTGTTGTCGGATTGAAAAAATAAAAAAATATCGATAGGGCGTCGCTCGGCTTTCTAGCGTTTTGAGAAGAAAAAGAGAACGACGCGGCGACGACGAACACCTTTTAAAAAAGAACGGGAAAATTTGTTTATCTTGCAGAATTTGCCGCGTTTTTAAGAAAAAATAAAAAAAATAAAAGGTGCGACCTTTACAAAGCGAACTTTTTTTGCATACTAATTAATAACGCTTGCCGAACGACGCGAGCCGGAAACGCTATTTACGGGGAAACGAACGTTTTTCCAACGCGAAAACGACGCCGCCGAACGGACGAAACGGAAGCGAACGAAGCGCGAGCCGACGGAACCGACGTTAAGAAACGTCGCGTTTCCAAGTTGGCGTCGAGTTCGCCGACGAGCGACAAATGAGTAACAGCAACGGTGATTTTTCGTCCCTAGCGGTCGGGTACGCGGCGGTTGCGCGTATTTCAACCGTGTCGGCGCAAGCGGCTTTGTGCGCGGCTCTAGGATATTTGGTCGACCGGCGTTGGGAAACGGCGCCTTGGGGAACGGTCGTCGGCGCTCTATTGGGCGCGGCGGCGTTCGGCGTCGGACTTATCGCGGCGGTGAAGCGGCTCGAACGCGACGGCGCGGTCGCTTCGGACGCGTCGGAAAACGTTCGAAAACGCGGTAACGCCGATTTCAACGCGGAAATCTCCGCCGAATCGTTAAAAACGGAAGTCTTGCGCGACGAGTTCGAGGAAACCTTGGCCCGCGCGACGGCGTTTTTAGCGGAAAAAACGAAACGGTCGGAACAGCCGGAACCGTTGGCGCAAACGGAAAATTCGCTTAACGTCGGCGAAGCGGAGCGGCGCCGATGAAGCGTGTCGACGATTTTTCCCAAATTTCGGAATCGTTTCGACCGCTCGACGCGTCAAAAAATGAAAAAACCTTAAAACCCGAATGCGTCGCCAATTTGGCGGCGCGCGTCGTCGGGTGGAGCGTTTACGCGAGCGTCGTTTGGGCGGCGGTTTGGCGTTTTGCGTTGGGCGACGCGACGGTCGCTTTAACGGTTCCGTGGATTTTAGCGGCTGTTTTTTGCGTTTCGAACGGCGCCTCGGCGTTCGCGGTCGCGGCGTATTTTCGGTATCGCGGCGAAATCGGCGTCGGCGAAGCGTTTTACGGTATTTGGGCGCGGACGGGCGTTTTTTGCGTCGTCGCGTTGGCGTTCGCCGTCTCGGGCGAGCCGGCGGCGGTTCGGACGGGTTTGAAAGCGCTTTTGATAGCGTATTTTGCGACCGCGCCTTTGCACCTCGCGGCGATTTTTCCGATCGACGAGCGCCGCTTGAAGCGTTGGAAAAGGGCGAAGAACGGCGATAACGAATAAACAAAGCGCGGCGGTCGCGGCGGAACGGAACGGCTCCGTCGGAGCGCGGCGCTTGACGACGGTTAAAATGGTCGCGACGATAGCGACGGCAATAACGATTTTGACGGCGACGGTCGAGCGGCGACCGACGCGCGACTGGCTTAAACGCTAAGAACCAACGACGTTGGGGAAGAACGAACCGAGCGATTATGAGCGGCGAACTGATTAATATGGGCGATTTGGCGGGGCACGTTTCCGACGGTTCCGAGTACCACGTTCCGCAGTTTATGGGGCATTTGCCCGAATTGCCGACGATTTGCGGCGTTCAGATTACGCGGTTTATGCTGGTCGAACTTGTCGTCGCGATTTTGATGATCGCGGTTTTCTTCCCGTTGGCCGCGAAAATTAAATCCGGGAAGCCGGTGCGCGGACGTTTCTGGAATTTATTGGAGGTTTTCCTCCTGTATCTGCGCGACGAAGTGATGACGCCGGCGATCGGCAAAAAGGACGTCGGGCGTTTCGCGCCGTTTCTTTGGACGCTTTTCTTCTTTATTTTGTTCTGCAATTTGGCCGGGCTGATTCCTTGGTTCGGCGCTTCTCCGACCGGCGCGCTTGCGACGACTTCCGTTTTGGCCGCGTCGACGTTCGTCGTTTTGGTCGGTTCCGGGATGAAGAAATTTGGCGTCGTCGGCTTTTGGCTCGGGCAGGTTCCGACGATGGAACTTCCGACCGCGCTTGCGATTTTCTTAAAGCCGATGATTTTCGTCATCGAAGTCGTCGGACTTTTTATTAAGCACATTGTTTTGGCGGTGCGGCTTTTGGCGAATATGTTCGCCGGACACTTGGTTCTGGCGGTGTTGCTCGGCTTTATCGCCGGAACCGCGGACTATTTCGCGCTTTGGGTCGGCGTTACCGTCGGGAGCGTCGCGATGAGCGTCGCGTTAAGCTTGCTCGAATTGTTCGTCGCTTTTTTGCAGGCGTACATTTTTATGTTTCTCGCGTCGATTTTTATTGGGATGGCGCAACATCAACATTAATGGGCAATAAACAAACGCAAACGCCAAACGTCCCGAACGCAAAGGCCGAACGCAAACGTTAAAAGCCAAACGTTAAAGGCCAAAAGCGGGGGCGACGGTCGCGGGGGGCGATTCCCAACGTCGCCGCCTTTTATATAAAATAACGACAAAATAACG
>JAFSFF010000477.1 GCA_017435375.1 Thermoguttaceae bacterium | reverse complement strand
TCTCGTCGAATTGTTGGTCGTCATCGCGATTATCGGGATTTTGATCGGTCTGCTCCTGCCGGCCGTTCAAGCGGCGCGCGAAGCGGCCCGTCGTATGCAATGCACGAACAACCTGAAACAATTGGCGTTGGCTTGCCAAACTTACGCCGACCAAAACCAAGACCGCTTCCCGATGGCGATGCTCGTTCTCGACCCGAACGGCGCCGACGGGAACTGCGACCGTTTCTCTTGGCACGCCCGCACGCTTCCGTTTATCGAACAAGCGGCTCTTTACAGCGGCTTGGCCTTCACCGGCACCGGCAAAGGCGCCAACAACAATACCGACACGACGCGCGTCAACAGCCAATCGAAAAACGACAACCCGGGCCACTACGAATACCGCGTCGCGCTGATTTCGGCGCACCAATGCCCGAGCGAACCGGAAGCGATCGGCGAACAATCGGCCGAAGCTTGGTGCCACCGTCGTTCCTGCTACGTCGTCAACCTCGGGAACTCGAACTTCCGTAAAGACGAAGTCGTCAACTGGGACGGGCGCGAATCGTACAAATCGAAGAAAGCGCCGTTCACCCACAACGAAGCGGTCAAAATGGCGGCGATTACCGACGGCACGTCGAACACGCTTTGTATGTCGGAAGCGGTCGTCAACCCGAACACCAGCGGTTACCAAGGCAACTACGGTTGCGTTATCTTCTCGAACGGCGCCGGTTTCACCACTTGGAACGGCCCGAACACGACCGCCTCGACCGACCGCGGGCGCGCCGCTTGGAACCCGGACGACTTCAATCCCCGCTTCCCGTGCCACGGCGCCGGCAACTGGTTCGGCGCGACCTTCCCGGCGAAATCCCACCACTCCGGCGGCGTCAACGCCTCGATGTGCGACGGTTCCGTCCGTTACTTCAGCGACACGATCAACCTGCAAACTTGGCGCGCGCTCTCGACGTCCGACGGCGGCGAAACCGATATCGACTGAAGTCGCTAACGTTCTTAGCTAACGCCTCCGACCAAGCGCGGGGGCGTTCGACGTAAATTTAGCAAAAACCGAGAAGGAAGAGGAAATGGGTAAAACTTGGAAAACGTTGGTCGCCGTTTCGTTGGCGTTCTGTTGCGTCGCGTTCGTTGGTTGCGCGAAAAAAGACGGACTCACGCCGGTGAAGGGAACGGTTACGTTCGACGGCGAACCGATTAAAGACGGTTCGATTAACTTCGCGCCGAAAGGCGGCCCCGGCACCGCGACCGGCGCTCGGATTGTCGACGGCAAATACGAAGCGCGCGTTTCGCCGGGCAAAATGGCGGTTACGATCGAGGCGCAAAAAAAGGTTCCGATTGAGAACCCGACGCAAGAGCAAATCGACCGCGGCATTACCGAAAACACGGTTGACTTCATTCCGGCGAAATACAACCGAATGTCGACGCTCGAAGCTGATATCGCCGAAGGGCAAAAAGACCCGATCGACTTCGCGTTGACGAGCGAAGAGTAATTTTCGGCGTTTGACCGAACGCAAACGAAAACGCGCTCGACGGAGAAACGTCGGAGCGCGTTTTTTTGTTAACGTTGGGGGCGAAACTCGGCAAAAATCGGGTTTTTTCGCGAAAATCGTCGACGGTTTCTTGCGCCGTCGCCGGCTATTTGGTACAATGTCGGGAAAGCGCGCCGTCGTTAGCGTTGGGGCGAGAGCGGCGCGAACGACTTTATCGGCTTAATAAAATTAAGGGAGAGCGTCGAAATGAAAACGAATCGCAGAGAATTTATCGGGGCGGCGGCTTTTTTTAGCGTCGCGGGACTTTGGGGCGCGAACGCGCAAGACGCCGACGCCGCGCAATTGGCGAACCTGCTCGAGGTCGCCGGTTCCGACCCGGACGGCGAAGTCGGGAAGCCGTATCGCGGTTGGAAGGAAGGCGAACTCGACCTCAACTTCATTCACACCGGCGTCGGCGAAAGCTGCTTCCAAATCTGCCCGGACGGCACGACGATTCTGACCGACGCGGGCGACCGCGACGCGGCGTCGTATAAAGAAAAGGTCGCGATTTTGCCGAACGAATCGCGCCGCCCGGGCGAGTGGATCGCTCGCTACGTCGGTCGCGCCAAGCCGGGAATTAAGAAGATCGATTACGTCGTCGCGTCGCACTACCACGACGACCACATCGGCAGTTGGCGAATCGGCGTCGGCGTCGCGGAGGGGCGCGGCGATTACCAAATCAGCGGGATTACGCAAGTCGCCGAATATTACGCGATCGGCGCGGCGTTCGACCGCGGCTACCCGGACTACAATCAACCGAACGACCGAGCGCCGCGCGACCGCGACAACTGGCGCAAGTTCTTGGATTACAAGGAAAAGAACGAAGGCCTCAAACGCGAGGCGTTCGTCGTCGGCGCGCTCGACCAAATTAAGCTCGTCAACGAACCGGAAAAATACGATTATCACGTCCGCAACATTTGCCGCAACGGCGTCGTTTGGAGCGGGGAAGGCGACGAAACGGTCGACTATTACGCGAAAAACCCGAAAAACGCGGCCGGTTCGATCAACGAAAACACCTGCAGTATGGCGACCGTTACGTCGTTCGGGCCGTTCCGTTTCTTCACCGGCGGCGACGTCAGCTGCCCGCTTCTCGACGAAAAGGGCGAGTTGGTCGACTACGAAGGAGCCGTCGGACGCGCCGCCGGGCCGGTCGACGTTTGCAAGTCGAACCACCATTCCTACCGCGACGCGATGTCGCCGGGGTTCGTCAAAGCGACCAAACCGCGAGTTTACGTTACTTGCGTTTGGGACCGTTGGCACCTGCAAAACAACACCGCGTCGGCGATGACCGACGAAGCGTCGTATCCGGGCGACCGTCTCATTTGCCCGACGACGATTCACCCGGGGAACGCTCCGATGATGGAAGGGAAGCCTTGGCTTAAAAAGCTCGTCGAGCGCACCGGCACCGTCGTCGTGAAGGTTTACGACGGCGGCAAAAAGTACAAGGTGTACTACCTGACCGCCGAAGACGAAAGTATGACCGTTACCGCGGTTTACGGCCCGTTCGACTCGCGCGGCGGCGTTTGAGCGAAAGCGGAAAAAACGACCGAATCAACGAAAACGACGGCGCTTCGGCGGCGTTCGGAGCGTCGTTTTCGAAATTCTTTCTTCGCTTCGGGAGGTTAAACGATGAAAAAACTCGCGTTGGCGCTTGCGTTCCTCGCTTGCGTTTGTTTCGGAACGTCGCGACTTTACGCCGAAACGGCGGGCGGCTGGGTCAAGCATCCGGCGAACCCGGTTCTCGGCGGCGACTTGGGCGTCTGCTTCGACGTAACGCTTCTCAAAGAAGGCGATACGTACAAAATGTGGTTCTCTTGGCGGACAAAAGAATCGATCGGTTATACGGAGAGTCGCGACGGCGTGAAGTGGTCGAAACCGCGCGTCGTCTTGGCGCCCGACCGGGATTGCGGTTGGCAAATTCGCGTCAATCGGGCGTCCGTCCTGAAAAAAGACGGCAAGTATTACATGTGGTACACCGGCCAAACTCGCGACCGTTCGCGAATCGGGCTCGCCGTAAGCGACGACGGAATCGAGTGGAAGCGCGTCCAAAGCGAACCGGTCTTGGTTTCGGAAGAGGCTTGGGAAAAGGGCTCCGCGATGTGCCCGCACGTCCTTTGGAACGACGAGAAAAAGGTCTTCCAAATGTGGTACTCCGCCGGCGACCAATACGAGCCGAACGCGATCGGGTACGCCGAAAGCGTCGACGGCGTTAAGTGGAAGAAGCTCGCGACCAACCCGATTTTCACGGCGGATAAAAATTCCGCTTGGGAACAACACAAGGTTACGGCGTGTCAAGTCTTCCCTTGGGAGGGCGGCTATCTGATGTTTTACATTGGGTTTGAGAACGAGCATTTGGCGCGCATTGGAATCGCCCGGTCGAAGGACGGCGTTGCCGATTGGGAACGCCTCCCGGCCAACCCGATTATCGGGCCCGACGCCGGAACTTGGGACGCGTCCGCCTGTTACAAACCCTACGCGATGTACGACGAACAAACCGACCGCTGGATTCTTTGGTATAACGGACGCAACGGGAGCGTCGAGCAAATCGGCGTCGTTACGCGCGACGGCAAAGACCTCGGCTTCCCGAGCGGCAAGTAAGCGGCGAAAAGAAGAGGGAAAGGCGCTCGACGGCGAACGCGTCGCGGCTAGTTCGGCGCGTTTTTCCCCTTATAAGGCGCTTTTCCCCTTTATATTAATAAACGACGAAATCGAATAGATTTTCACCTCGATTTAGGAGATATTGATGAAACGATTTTCTATCCTGACGACCTGCGCTCTTCTCGGCGCTTGCGTCGTCGCGACGGCGAACGCTTTCGCGCAAGACGGCGCGCAAGCCGACCGTCCGAAGCAAGCGTTGACGGCGGTTCCGTTTACGGAAGTCAAGTTGACGGACGATTTCTGGGCGCCGCGCATCGAAGCGAACCGCGTCGTCTCCGTTCCGCACAATATTAAGTGGTGCGAAACCGAAACGAAGCGCATCGCCAACTTCCGCAACGCCGGCGC
>JAFSFF010000476.1 GCA_017435375.1 Thermoguttaceae bacterium | reverse complement strand
GGGACGGGATTCGCTTGACGCCGCGTCGCCGTCGCCGTCGCCGTCGAGCGGAGCGCGACGAGGCGGAGAGAGGGGCGCGTCGGACGGGCCTTCGAGACGGCGGCGCGTCGCGAACGGGAGTTTCGAGAGGTCGACGAAACCTTGCGTCGACTCGTCGGGCGGGGGGACGCGAGCCGGTTCCGGGGCGCGGACGACGACGTCGAGTTCGCCGTCGGGCGCGGCGGACGAAACGCCGTCGGGCGCGGCGCCGAACGCGGATTCGGACGCCGAAACGCGGGAACGGCGAGAAAAGTCGGCGTCGCGAGGGGCGGACTCGGGGAAATCGCGTCGGCGAACGTCGCCGTGCGGCGCTAAAAAGCGGACGGTGTAAAATCCGGCGGCGCAAAGGGTTCCGATCGCGACGCCGCGGGCCGCGAGCGCGATTTCGAGGGGCGCGACGCAACCGACGGCGACCGAGAGTCCGAGAAGCGCGACGAAGAAGGACGGCGTCGCGAACCGACGGCGCCAAGTCGCGACGACGGCGCCGACGAGGCAAAACCATTCGAGCGCGGCGAGCCAATAGCGTTCGACGATCCAAACGCCGTCGATTTTCGCGCGGTCGAGAGGGGCGGTCGCGCGAATCCAACCGGAGGCTCGTTCTTCGCCGAAGCGGGTTTGCCAAACGGGGGGCGCGTCGTCGGTTTGCGCCCAAACGGACGCGACGACGAAGCGAGGCGACGTTTCGGCGAGGAGCGAGTCGCGGAAACGGCGACCGGCGGCCGCGTCTTTGACGCGTCGAACGGCGGTCGCGTCGCCGGGCGTTTCGAGGTCTTGCGGCGCGAAGTTTGCGAGGACGTCGTTTGAAGTGAGGACGGCGACCGTTTCGTCGACGAAGAGAAGAACGACGCCGGCGGCGTCCAACGTTTGGAGCGCGATTTTTTGCGAGCGAGACGCTTTGTCGGCGCAACCGACGGCGTCGGACGCGGGCGCGGGAACGAACGCGAGGGGCGTCGTCGGCGTCAAGCGACGGCGCGCCAACGCGAAACGATCGACGTAAAGGCGGAACGGGGCGCGCGTCGCGTCGAGGGGGCCGAAGGGGGAGGCGTTCGCGTCGGACGTCGCGTCTTTCGCGGCGTCGGGCGCGAAAAGTTGAGCGACGAGCGAAGGGGTTCCGAAGACGATTCCCCAAGTCGGCGACGCGGCGGACGGCGTGGAAGTCGCGTCGCCGTCGAGCGTCGAATCCGTCGGGACGGACGCGAGCGCTTGACGGAGCGCGGTTTCGTCGCCGAAGCGGCGCAAGAATCGTTTCGCGACTTTAACGACGCGGGCGGCGCGAGCGTCGCCGAAGGGAAGGAGAGCGTGGAAAGCGCTCGACGTCGCGTCGCGTTCGTCGCCGAAAAAGGCGGCGCGTTCGCAAGTTTGAAATTCGGGCGGAATCCAAACGTTCCAAGCGCCGCCGAGCGCCGGAATGTCGCATTCGAAGGGCTTCGGCGTTAAGCGGGCGCGGCCGACGAGCGGTTTGCCGTCGACGACGTATTCGAGTTCGACGCAAACGAAGCGGCGACGCGGGGGGAGATCGACGCGAATCGCGGCGGCGCCGTCGTCGAGCGTTTCGAGCGTCCAAGGAACGCGTTGCGCGTCGACCCAAACGGCGTTCGTCGTCGCGGGGTCGAAACCGTCGGGGGCGCGAAGCGCGAGGGAGGGGCGACCGCGATTTTCCAAGTAGAGGACGGCGCGATTACGAATCGTTCCGTTCGTTTCGTAAAACGCGTCGTATTTTTCAAACCAACGCCAAGCGAGAGCGGCGTCTTCGCCCGTCGCGTTCGTCGACGCGGCGTCGACGGAAGGGACGAGGTCGAGCGCGAGACGCGGCGTATCGGCGTCGGGCGTCGGGACGGGGGCGTATCGGAAGGCTTCTTGGAGCGGTTCGAATTCGTCGTTGGGAGCGGGGGGAGCGAGGGTCGCTTCGAGACCTTGGGCGCGCGTTCGGAAGGAGAGCCCGGTCGGCGCCGCGACGACGAAATCCGCGCTTTCGACGGCGGCTTCCGGGTGGAAGACGAGCGGCGCTTCGATCGTTTCGGTGGTCGGCGAATTTTTGTAGAGACGCAGTTCAAACGGGACGCTGCGCGACGTCGCGAGCCGGATTTCGAACGCGGCGACGTCGGGGGGAACGGCGAGGGCTTCGGCTTCGACGGCGTCGAGGGGGACGGTCGGAAAAACGCGGTCGGGCTCGGTCGCGGACGCCCAAGTCCAAGGGGAGGTTTCGGCGACCGTTCGTTCGTTTTCGCGGGAAACGAAGAAGAGGACGCGGTCGATGCGCGAGCCGGTCGCCGGGACGCAACGAAGGCGCCAAACGGTCGCGAATTTGGTCGCGTCGAGTTCGCCGACGCCGGAAAGTTCGGCGGCGTAATTGAGGCGTTGGCGGCGAAACGTCGCGACGGCGTCGGCGGTTTGATCGCCGAGGTAGAGGCGCGTTCCAACGGCGCCGCCGAGCGCGTCGCGCAGGAGCGTTTCGTTGAAAACGAATTTCGGAGTCGTTTTGACGGGAACGAAAGGGCGACCGGCGCGGGTCGTCAGTTCGATTTGCGTCGACGATTCGGAGCGGAGCGCGAGCGCGTGCGCGCCGTTGAGTTCGTTCGCGAGGTCGAACGGCGCGAGGCGGTCGACGGCGATCGTTTGTTCGAGCGGTTCCGAGAAGCGGGCGGCGATCGAGACGCGAGTCGGGCGATCGCTCGTCGGAGCGGTCGGGAAGGAGAGAACGAGACGCGTTCGACCGTCGCGTTCTTCGCGAGTCCAACCGATTCGTTCGTCGCCGGACGTTTGAACGGCGTCGATTTCCCAACCGGGGGTCAACGGAAGGGCGAGACGCGTCGCGTTTTGGCGGTCGCTTCGAACGAAGAGGGTCGTTTTCGCGGAGATTTCGTCGTTCGAGACGAGGCAGTCGGTCGCGCTGTCGAAGGTCGGCGTCGTTTGACGCGTTCGCAAGTCGACGGCGACGCCGGCGGTCGGCGAGAAAAATTTGAAGGCGAAAACGTCTTGATCGTCTTGGCGGGCGCGACGCGGCTCGCTTGTTTGAGCGGCGTCGATCGGCGTCGCCGACGCGAGGAAGAGAGGGCGAACGACCGTCAAGCGGCAAAGGGTTTCTTTCCAAAAGAGCGCGTCCGATTCGAGCCGAACGGTCGGAAGGCGCCAAGAGGCGTTTTTTCGTTCGAGCGGGCAAAAGGCGACGACGGCGAGATCGCCGAGCGTTTCTTGATCGCGATCGCGTCGTTTCGGGACGCGCAGTCGCAAGCGCGTCGTTTCGCCGTCGGTCGTCCGGGGGAGCGTCGCGACGTCGATTTTTTCGCCGTTCCAGTCGACGGAGACGGGGACGAGCGTCGCGTCGAAAACGAGCGTCGCGTCGTCGAGCGTCGACGGCGAACGGTCGAACGAGAAGCGCGAAACGACTTCGACGCCT
>JAFSFF010000475.1 GCA_017435375.1 Thermoguttaceae bacterium | reverse complement strand
TTAGTTTTGCTTCATCGCGGCGGCGAGAATCGCGCTCGTCGACGGACGCATGATGCGCGGGTCGACTTGTTCGCCTTGTTGGAGCGTTGCGCGAACCGCTTTGCCGGAGATGAAGACCGGTTTTTCGTCCGCGTGATTTTCCATCAGGTCGACGCGACCGATCGACTCGTAGTAAGCCGCGAAACCGACTTTGAGCGGTTTTTCTTGCAGGTCGCCGTTCAAATTGTCGAAGATTTCTTGCGCGTCGAAGTCGCCCCAAATCGCCGTGCCGTCTTTATACGGCGCGTCGGCGTGTTTGCGACCGATGATAACGTCGGTGAAACCGAAGTTTTGACGGTAAATCGCGTGCATGACCGCTTCTTTCGGGCCGCCGTAGAACATCTTGATGTCGAGACCGAGGAGAACGACGCGATCCGGAACCTCTTCGCCGAGCTTCGACCAAAGTTCGCCGTCCGAGTCGCCTTCGCCGAGCGCGCGGTCGGCGATCAGTTTTTCATACGTCGACATCCGGATTTCGGCGTTGACGTCGTCGCCCTTCGTTTCGCCGACGAGCGGATTCAAGCAGGCGCCCGCGTTGAAACCGTCTTTGAGAAGTTTTTCGAGCCCGTAAACGAGCGCGTATTCGTGAGCGCGGTGGAGCGGGTTGCGCGTTTGGAAAGCGACGACGCGTTCCCAACCGCGTTCGGCGATGAGCGCGCGAACTTCTTTCGGCGAAAGGACGTACTTGCCGAACGCCGGGTTCTTCGGTTGCGGGAAAACGTTGATTTTACCGCCGAGGAGGTAGTCTTTGTCCGCGTCGTTGACCAGAACCATATCGGCGCCGGGGTGGTCGACGCGTTCGGTGAGGTAAACCGACTTCAGGTAGCGCGGTTTGTCCCAAGGGAAAACGTCCGAAATTTCAAGGGTCGCGACGATATTGTCGTTTTTGTCGACGAGCGCGACTTCTTGACCGGCGCTCAGCGTCTTCGCGAGTTCCGCCGTAACCGGGAGGGAGAGCGGAATCGTCCAAGCGTATTTTTTGCCGTTGTATTCGATAACCGATTCGTCGAGAACGCGGTTGAACGTCGCCGAGTCCATCGGGCCTTCGAGCGGAGTGAGCGCGCCGTCGCCCCAACGGTAGACGGTCGAAAGGTCGGCGTCGCTGACCGGAACTTTAACGAGCGTCGCCGCTTTTTTCGCGTAAGCTTCAAGTTGATCGGCGGGAATCGCGCGGCAAACCGGTTCGGTCAAACCGCCGTGATAAAGGATTAAATCGGCCATTTTGGTTCCTTTTAGGTAAATTAGGCTCTTTGCGCAATTAAAACCCGCCGCGCCGCGACGAAATCGGGGGCCCGCTCGCGTCGGCGGTTCGCGAAATTTTTCGATAACCGAGGCGCGAACGATTCGCAAGTCGTCGACTAGACGAGCGAGAGGAAGCGTTCGACGCCAAATCGGAACGTGTCAAACATTCTCATTATACCCCCGTTTGTTTTTTTCAAAAGGGGGCGCGACGCGAGCTTCCGAGCGGTTCGAACGCGTCGGCGATTATTTTCCGTTGTAATCGTTTTAATCGGCGTTTTCGAGCGGAAACTTCGGCGGTCGACGCGATTTTGACCTTATTACTTAATAAAAGGGGAAAAATGACGCCGAGGCGGTTATTTTGGCGGCGTTAAAATCGGTTTAATCGACGTCTTTTTCCGATTTCGACGGGCGCCCGATCGTTTTTTTGACCGAATATTCGCGGTCTTTCCGGTTTTGGTAAGCGACGAGAAGCTCCGCGATCGCGCCGACCGAAAGGAGCTGCGCGCCGAGCAACATCAGCGCCGCCGAGTAAACGACCGCCGGTCGCCCGGAGAGGAAATATTCGCCGGAACCGATCAGCGGAAGGCGCGAAACGACCCAACGCAACGCCATCCAGCCGAGCGTCGCGGCGCCGATTCCGAACGCCGACAAGCCGAACGTGCCCAAGAGGTGTTGCGGACGTTGGCCGTAACCGGTAACGAATTTAACGGTTAAGAGGTCGAGGAAACCCTTCACAAAGCGGTTGAAGCCGTATTTCGAAACGCCGTATTTCCGGGCGCGGTGCTGGACGACCTTTTCGCCGACCTTGTAGCCGCGAGCCGCCGCCAAAACCGGAACGAAGCGGTGAAGTTCGCCGTACAAGGTGATTTCGTCGAAAATTTCGCGCCGATAACACTTCATACCGCAGTTGTGGTCGTGCAGTTTGACGCCGGTGAGGCGGCTGACCATTTCGTTGAAAACGCGGCTCGGCAAGACTTTATGCCAAGGGTCGTGCCGCGTTTGCTTCCAACCGCTGACGACGTCGTAACCGGAGTCGATCAAGCGGAGGAAGTCCGGAATTTCTTTCGGGTCGTCCTGCAAGTCGGCGTCGAGCGTCATCACGATCGGAAGGGTCGCCGCTTTGAAGCCGACGTCGAGGGCCGCCGCCTTGCCGAAATTGCGACGAAAACGGATTCCGCGAACGCGCTCGTCTTTGGCGGCGAGTTCTTCGATTATCGTCCAGCTTTTGTCGGTCGAGCCGTCGTCGACGAAGATTAGCTCGATCTTCGCGGAGAGCGTTTCGGCGACCGCGACGATTTCGTCGTAAAGGAGGCGGAGGCTTTCTTCTTCGTTGAAAACGGGAACGACGAGAGAATATTCGATCATTTCGGGCTCTTTTCGCGTTAAACGGGGCGGATTGAGTAGGGCGGGCGCTTTCGGTAGAAAGGGAAAACGGCGGATTTTTCGGTTTTCCGACAATTTCGCGCCGACTTCCGTTGCGTCGAACGTCGCGAAACGATACAATGATCGCGTTCGCGGCGCCGGACGTCGTTTATTTTAAGAAATTGACGACGCTTTGTCAAGGAAATTTTGGAACTTTTGACCGGCGACGCCGTTAGAATAGCGAAAATAAGCCGAAAAAACGGCGTAAAACAGAAGGAAAAGATTGCGACGAGGAAAAAAATGAGGAAAATTACGTTTCAACGAAGAAACGTCGGCGGCGATTGGCGCGGTCGAGCGGCGGTCGCGTTGGCGTTCGCCGTCGGTTGCGTCGGGTTGAAGTTTGACGGTCAAAACGATTTTAGCGGCGGCGTCGACGGGAACGTCGCGTTTGCGACCGAGTATTTTCTCGACTCCGCGGGCGGCGACGACGCGAACGACGGGAAATCGCCCGAAACCGCTTGGCGTTCGCTCACCCGGCTCGACAAGGCGACGCTCGAACCGGGGGACGTCGTTCGGTTCCGGCGCGACCGCGTTTGGCGGGGGACGCTCCGGGCAAAATCGGGAAGCGAGGGGAAACCGGTCGTTTATTCCGATTACGGGGACGGGGCGAAACCGCGAATCTTGCAAAGCGTCGATTTGAGTTCGCCGGAATTTTGGACGAAAATCGACGACCCGAGCCGCTCGATTTGGGCGACCGCGCCGGACGAAATCGGCGATTTGCCGTCGAACGACGTTGATTTGGGCGCTTCGGGCGAAGTCGGCGATTTCGGAACGACCGGAGCGGTTGGGAATATTGGCGAAGACGTTCAAGACGGGGGAAATTATCGCCTTAACAAAAACGGCGAAGTTGAGCAAAACGGCGAAAATAGCGAAGTCGGCGGCGTTTCGGACGCGGTCGAACGTTTCGCCGGCGGCGGTTGGGGCGTTTATACGGAAGAAGACGCGAAGGCGTCGAGCGAACGCGCGGCCTTCGTCGAACTCGACGGCGCGCCCGGATATTCGTTAAAATGCGAAAAATCGGGGTCGAAAAAGACCTTTTTGCAATGGACGGCGCAAGGTTTCCCGACGCGGGCCGGGCTGACGCTCGCTTGGC
>JAFSFF010000005.1 GCA_017435375.1 Thermoguttaceae bacterium | reverse complement strand
CCGACTCTTCGACCGCGACCGGTTCTTCAACCGCGACCGGCTCTTCGACCGCGACCGGTTCTTCAACCGCGACCGGCTCTTCAACCGCGACCGGCTCTTCAACCGCGACCGGCTCTTCAACCGCGACCGGTTCTTCAACCGCGACCGGCTCTTCGACCGCGACCGGTTCTTCGACCGCGACCGGCTCTTCGACCGCGACCGGTTCTTCAACCGCGACCGGTTCTTCAACCGCGACCGGCTCTTCAACCGCGACCGACTCGGCAAGCGCGACCGGCTCTTCTCGCAACGTTTTTCGCCGATCCCAAGCGGTCTCCGCGTTCGCGTCGTTCTCGTCTTCGTCTTGCCGAACGTCCGTTTCGACCGTCGTCGAATACGTCTCGGCGCGCTCGATCAGCTCGCGAAAATACGGCTCTTCCAAATCGGGCCGAAAGTCGCGCAACGCCCCGCGAAAGAGGAAGTAATACGCCGCCGTCAACGCGCATCGCGGCGCGACGCACCAAAATAAAACGACGCTCAACAGAAAATGCGACCAACGCGTCCGCGTTTCCGCGCTCATCGAACGCTCGACGCTTAGCGTTTCGGTCGCTTCGACAAGAACTTCGGCGCCGCGCGGCGCTCGCGTTTTCTCTTCGTCGAAAAGCGCCTCGACGTCGTCGCGCGTCGGAACGTTCGCCCCCAATTTTTCAAGCGGCGCGCCTAAAAAATCGACGCAATTCTTGACGACGCCGGCGTCCTCCAACGACGTTCGCCAACAATAGTCGTATCGGTTCCCCTGCATTCGCGCGACTAAAATCAACAAAACGCAAACGGAACAGGAAGCCCAAAAGAGATGCGACAACGTTCCGCTCCAAAAGGCGAGGAAACGCGGTTTGGAAAAAATTAAATTCCAAAAAAGTCGCTCCGCCGCTCGCGTTCGCTCCTTCGCCGCCGCGGTCGCCTCGTCGTCGCTTTCGCCGTTTCGGACTCCGGTAAAACGAACGAAAAACTTCGTTTCCGCCAACGCGTAAAAGAGCGGCGTCCCCCAACGTATCGCGCTCAACGCCAACCAACCGAGAAGCCCCGAAAACCGAGCGACCGCCCGTTCCGCCGAGGTTCGCGGGCCCGTTTGCGCAAGCAACAGTCGAACGCCCCCTTGAAACGCCGCGATCAAGACAAATATCAACGACGTCGCCAAAAAAAATATTTGCCCCAATAAAAAGAAAACGAAGGGGCCGGCTAAGTTGACGTCCTCCAAGATTTTGTCGACGCGCGCCAAAGGAAAAACGAACGCCCCCAACGCGACGACCAAAACGAGCGAAAAAATCCAAACGCGCTTCGCACGTTCGCGAAAACGCTCGAACGAAACGCCGACCGCCTCCAACACCGCCGCCGCGCGAACGCTCAAAAAATCCGACGGGTCGACCAGCCGCCCCAAACGGTCGCGCTCCGCCGACGCCGACGCGCGCTCGTCGGCCGATTCGACGCGCCCTCGCTCCTCTTCAATCAAACGCGCCCATTGAATCGCCGTCCAATCGAAAGCGTTCGTTTTCGTTCGTTTCGCCATCGCTCTCAACTTGCTCCTGTCAAACGAATCGCGCGTCGCCGTTCGACGCTAAACGTCGACGACGGTCGTCGTCGCGACGCGGTCGAAAAGATTCGGACGAAAAACCGTCAACGCCGCCAACGGCAAATACCAAGCCATATAAAGCCCGCCGCGGTACCCCATCCAAATTTGAACGCCGAGCATCAGGGCCGCCGACCCGGAAATCAACGTCGCCAAATCCTTGCGCGGCGGCCAAAGCGCGTATCCGACGCAAAAAACGCCGAACAACGAAATCAACGGTATCCGATAAAAACGCGGCCAATACTCCCAAAGACCGTCCGCCGACGCCAAAAAGAGCGAGCGTCGCCCCAACATCGCCGCCAACGCCGAACCGTAATCGTCGGTCGCGCTCGTCGTCGCCAGCAAAACGACCGCGAACGTCAAAACCGCCGCCGACGTTCCGAGCGCAAAACGCGCCGCGCCCCGCTTCCAATAGAACCCAAACCAAAGAGGCAACAAGAAAAACGGATAAAACGCCAACGCTCCCGCCGCGCCCAACGCGAATCCCGAAACGACCGGCCGTCGATAAAACAAGACCGCCGTTAAAATCGCCAACGCCGGAACAATATGATCCAAACAGGCGGAAAACTGATTAACGTACGGCAACAACAAATAAAGCAAGGCCGCCGAAAGACCGGTTTGCGTCGAGCCCAAATGAAAACGCCCGATCAAAATAATCAAAACGACGACCCCGATCTGCAACGCGCCGACGCTCAAAATCAACGCCGTTTGTTCGAAAGACGGCGTTCGAACGCCCGCGCCGTCCGCTCCCGTTTCGCCGTCGAACGTCGCCGCGTCCCGACCTCCCGACGCGTCGCCGGAAGGCGTCAAACGATAAACGTCTCGCATCGGCGGCGTCGGAATCGGTTCCGGAACCGGCGCGCTCGTCGGCGCGGCGGGCGCTTGTTCGACGCCGGTTCCCAAAACGGACGGAGCGACCGGAGCGACCGGAGCGACCGGAGCGCCGCTAAACTCCGTCGCCGGAGCGTTTTCATCGCCTTCGTCGTTCGAAGCGTCGACGCTCGCGAACTCGTTTTCGCCGCCGCGCCCCGCCGCCCAACGCATCGCGCGCATCGCTCGCGACGCTTTTTCGCCGTCGTCGGAACGTTTCTGCGCGGCGTCGACTCGAATCGCCGTTCCAAAAAAATAAAGAACCGACTCCGCGTTCGTCGTTTCGGTCGCCGAACTCGACGCGGCGCGAATCCAAGCCTCGTCCGACGGCGCGAAAAATCGATTCGTCTTCTCCGCCGCTCGCAAAAAAGGCCGAAACCCGGGTCGTTCCTCGACTTTGACGGCGTTTTCATCGTTCGCGTCCGCCGCCGTTAAAATCTGTTCGAGCCGCCAAGCGCGCGGCGACTCCAAAAAATCGCCGCGATTCAACCAAAGATTCGGCACGATAAACGCCGACGCCGCGACGCAAGCAAACGTCAACCCGGCGACGTTCAAATTCGGCTCCAACATCGGACGCCGACGCAACAACGAGTCGAAAACCAACCGCGAAAAACCGAACGCGCCGATCGCCGCCAACCAAAGATAGCCCTGCGGCGCCGAGCCCATCGCGACGTAAATCAACCCCGGCGTCAAAAAAATCAACGTCAAAATATCGAGGTTGCGAACGCTAAAAACGCGGTTGAAACGGAAAAAAACCGCGACGATCATCAGCGACGAGAGGTAAAACCACGTCGTCGGCAGCATCTCGTACTGAAAAAGAGACGTCGGCACGTTATTCTTTCTCCGTTCCAAAATTCGTTTTCACGCCGCCGACGGAGTCGTCGCGCCGACGTCGCCGCTTTTTTAAACGCTCCGCGTCAGTCGGTTTGGACGCGCCAACGCAGGTACTCCTCCATAAACGGATGAACGCCGCCGTCGAGGACTTCGTGAAAACTCCCCATCGCGAACCCGGTGCGGCTGTCCTTGACGCGTTGCTCCGGATGCAGGAAGTAGTTGCGAATTTGCGACCCGAACCCGACTTTCGCCATATTCTTATATTTCTCGGACATCATTTGTTCGCGCTTTTCTTCCTCGCGTTGGAGGAGGCGAGCGCGCAACATTTTCCAAGCGGTCGCGCGGTTTTTGTGTTGGCTCCGCTCGTTTTGGCATTGAACGACGGTGTTCGTCGGAATGTGCGTCAACCGAATCGCGCTCGACGTTTTATTGACGTGTTGCCCGCCGGCGCCGCTCGCGCGGAAGACGTCTTCGCGGACGTCCTCCGGTTTAATGTCGACGTCGATCGAATCGTCGATTTCCGGGTTGACGTCGACCGCGGCGAAGCTCGTTTGGCGCTTTCCTTCCGAGTTGAACGGACTGATGCGAACCAAGCGGTGCGTTCCGATTTCGCTTTTGAGGTAGCCGTAAGCCATCGGGCCGCGCACCATCACGCTGGCGCTGTTGATCCCGGCTTCCTCGTTGTCTTGACGGTCGAGAATTTCGACGGCGTATCCGCGCGACTGCGCCCAAGCGATATACATGCGCAGGAGCATTTCGGCCCAGTCGTTGGCGTCGGTGCCGCCGTCGCGAGCGTTGATGGTGAGAATCGCGTCGTTGGCGTCGAACGGGCCGTTGAGGAGCGCGGCGGTCTGCAGTTTGGCGAGCGTGTCTTCGACGCTCCGCAACTTCGACGGGATTTCGGCGGCGGTTTCTTCGTCGTCTCGTCCGATTTCAAAGAAGACGTCGAGTTCGTCGAGTTCCGCGAGGATTTCGTCCATCGGTTTCGTCAGCGCTTTCAACGCTTTCATCCGAGCGACGACCGACTGCGATTTTTCCGCGTCGTCCCAAAAGTCGGCGGCGGTCATTTGTTTGTCGATTTCGGCGATTTCCGCTTTTTTCGCGTCGTAATCGAGGGACGTTTTGAGTTGCGCAAGTCCGCTTCGAATTTGTTCGGCGCGGTCGATTTGCTCGCGTTCTACCGGCATTGTCAAGGGTCTCCTGTCGAAAAAATAAAAGCTCGGGCCGTCGCGTCGAACGAAAAGCCGCCTTTATTTTACACGAAACGCGTCGTTTTCCAAGGGACGCGCCGCCGTTTCCGCAAAAATCGTTCGTTTCGCGCAAAAAACGACGGAAAAAGCGAAAACGCGCCGCCCGTTTCGCCGTTTGTCCGGCGGAACGCAAGACGGCGAAAAGGCCGTCGGCGGTCGCGTTTGAATCAAAATTTTGTCAATATATATTAATACGTCGAAAAAACGACGCCGTCGCCGTTCGTTCCGGAACGAATTTCGGAGTTCGGACGGCGGCGGTCGCTTTTATCGCGCCTCGACTCAATAAAGATAATTCGCGAGGTAAGCGTCTTCGACTTCGGTCAAAACTTTATGGACGGTGTCGATCGGAACGCCGACGCGGTTGTCCAAAATGACGCGAACGACGTCGCAGTTTTCCGCCTCCGCTTCGACCAAGCCGCGCAGATCGCCCATTTCGACCGTCTTTTCGGCGCCGTCTTCGCCCGTCCAAATGATTTCGCTCTTCGCGGTGAAGCGAATATTGACGGTCGTTCGTTTTTCCGCTTTCGCCGCTTTGATCGCGTCTTTGAGGTCGACCGAGGCGCCCTTGGCGCGACGGCTCATATCGGCGGCGGTCATGAAAGCGAAAATCGCGGTCGTTTCCTCTTCGGAGACCGGCGCGACGCCCGTTTCGAAGAACTTGCAAATTTCGCGAACGAGCGGCTCGTATCCCTCGTAAGTTCCGGCTTCCTCGACGCCTTTTTCCGCGAAGACTTTAGCGCCGTACGTCGCCGCGCCCTTGCGAACGCCGCGGAACGTCCCGATTTTGCGTCCCTTCCAAACGCCGACGACGACGTCCGCCGAGGTCGTATTGGTTCGCGAAACGGAAACGCAATCCGGGCCCATAATCGTGAATAACGATTCGACGCCGTGAATCCCGTACCAATAAAGCGACGGATGTTTCGGGTTGGTCGAGCAGGGGCTCGTCGCGTCGCAACCGAAAATTTCGCCAAGCGGCTGTTCGTTGCGCATCTTTTGATAACCGGCGACGAAGCGGAGCGACGACGCGGTGAAGATCGGAACGTCGTTTTCCTTCGCCAAACGGAACATTTCGAGAACGTCGGCCAAGGAGCCGGCCATCGGTTTGTCGACGAAGAGCGGTTTCTTCGCGGCGATCACCGGTTTCGCTTGCTCGAGGTGCGGGCGGCCGTCGACGCTTTCGAGCAAGACGCCGTCGACGTTCGCGACGAGTTCTTCGACGGTCGGGTAAACGGTCAGTCCGGCGGCGACGCAATCGCTCGTATATTTCTCGACGCGATCCCAGCTGTCCGGGTTGTCCGGCATTCCGCCCGGATAAACGGCGACGACTTCGAACTTTTGATAAAGTTCTTCGCCGTCCGGGTTGTTGATAACGCTAACGAACGCCGGAACGTGCGACGTCGTCGCGCCGATAACGCCCAACTTGAAAACGCCGTCCGCCGCTTTCGCTTCTTGCGCGAACGCGTTCGAACCGGCGCAAACCGCCGCCGTCAACGCCGCCGCGACGCAGACCGCCTTAAAAAAACGTTTCATCGAAAATCTCCTCGACTTCCCAAAAAATTTCAACGTCGGCGAAAACGCCCCGAAACGCCCGTCGCGTCCGCAACCGCTTCGAGACGCCCTTTTGAGGCCGAAGCCGTTGGCGGCGGTTTTCGCGTTTTCGCCCTTATTAATATTATACGCTCGTTTCGGTCGATTTCCAAGCGCTCGAACCGCTCCGCGACGCGGCGAAAACGCCCCGAAAAGCGCCGCCGTCCCGCAAAATCGACGTTTTCCGCCGACTCGCCGCAATCCGCCGACTTTCGCTCGTTTGCGTCGACCGTTCAAACCGCCCCATTTGCCGCCGTTAACTCCAACGCAAGCCGAGCGGAAGCGTTTCGCCGAAAATCGCGGTCGTTTCGGCGTCGACGACGCGCTCTTTCGCGTCGAGCGCTCGTTCGGTCGTTTCCGCGACGCCGTTCTTCGCCAAAAACGCGGCGACCGCGTCTCGGGTCGCGTCGTCGACGTCGAACGCCGCCTCGCCGGAACGCCGAGTCAGCCGCGCCAACGCGAAAAAGTCGGTCGCCGTCGGCGGTCCGTCCCGCTCTTGCAGGAACGCGAGAAAGCGCCGCGCCCAATCGCTCGCGGTCGCCGCCGGAACGACGCGGTCGAGCGGCGCGTTGAAGAGCGTTCGCGCCCCGACCCGTCCGAGCGCCCAAACGAGCGCGTCGCGAATCGGGCGGAGGTTCTTTTTCGGCAAAACGTCCAAAATAATCGCGCCGATTTCCTCTTTCGTCTCCGGCGGGAGCAGCTCGAGCGCGCCGAGAAGCCGCCAAATTTCCGCCCCTTCCTGCGACGTCAAATCGACGTCCGGCCCCTTCCCGCGACCGTCGACCAACCGCCGACGGAGCGCCCGCAGGTTCCCGAGGAGCGGTTCGGCCAACGTCTTTTGCCGTCCCGCGCCGAGTCCGGAAGCGACCCGCCGCCAAAGAATCCAATATTGCGTTCGACTCTCCGGCGTCCCGAACGCGAGCGCGCCGGAAACCGCCTTCCAAGTTTGTTCGACCCGCCAATCGTCGGTCGCGGCGCCAAACCCCGGTCGGAGCGCGAACCCGAGCCAATTCAGCCAACGCGCCTCGATCGCCGCTTGACGACGCCGTCCGTCCGCCAATTCGAGCGTCGTTTCCGCCAACCGCCGAAGAAGCGTTATCGGAAATTCGTTCCGCGACGTTCCGACCGCCTCCGCCAACCGCCGAAAGAGGTCGCCCGGCTTGACGCGTTCGAGCGGTTCGAGCCCCGCCGCCGTCCGCGTTTCGTTCGTCTTTTGAAGCGTTTCGTCGGTCGCGAACGCCGCCGTTAAAACGCGACGCGCCGCTTCGACGAGCGACTCGTCGACGACGCCTTCGCCTTCGCCCTCGTTCGCGGTCGCCTCCCAATCGGTTTGCGTTCCGCCGCGAGCGTCGAACTGGAGCGCCCAGCGCGACGCTCGCGTCCGCCGCCCGCTCTTTTCCGCCGTTTCTTTCCCGTTTTCCGCCGTCATTTCCGTTTTTTCCGGCAAAACTTCCTGCAGAAACAACTCGATCGTTCCGATTTCGGTCGGACGGGCGACGAGTCGCGCTCGAATCGTTTTCGCGTCTTTTTTCGCTTGCGACCGCGTTTTGAGGGCGGTGCAAATCGGCGCCAACTCGCGAATTTCGTTCGGGTCGATTTCGACCAAATCGCCGGGCGCGTCGGTCGTTCGAACGCTCGAAACGAAAATCGGGAACGAAACGGGCCGGTCGACCGCCAACTCGAACGTTTTCGGGAGCGTTACCTCGTCGCCGGGTTCCGCTCGCGCCGGAAGCAGACACACCGCCTTCGCCGTCTCGCCCGTCTTGCCGTTTTTATCTCTCTTATCCGTTTCGCCCGTTCCCCCCGTTTTCTCGTCCGTCGCGACGCCGACGTAATACGTCCGAGCCAAGGACGCGCCGATTCGGGTTCCGAGCCCGCGTCGAACGAGCCCGTAATAAGCCGCCCCCTTCGCGACCGCCCAATATAAGTTTTCGTTTTGCAAGACCTTAGGACGCCAACTCGTTTCCGCGCCGCCGAACCAATCGACCAACGAATCGACGATTCGCGCCCGCAGCGTCGGCGATTCGAACGCTCCGCCGTTGAAAAGAACGACGTCCGGACGCGCCCGGTCGACGCTCGCCGCGTCTTCTCCATTTCCCCCGGTTTGTCCAGCTTCGCCGCTTTGCTCCGCCGCCGCTCGTCCCGCCGTCCCGTCGAAAATCCCGGAGCGTTCGAGTTCGAGCCCGGCGTCGCGCCGCGTCGTCAAGAAATGCGCCAAATACTTAGTGATCGCCGGGTCGGGCGCATACGGAAGCGCGATTTCCCGAACGCCGACGCGCCGTCGACTTTGCGCCGAGTCGAGCGGAACCCGCGGAAAGAACCCGTCGAGCAAAATTTTCTCGACGTCGGCCCGTTCGACCTCGACGGAGAGCCCGCCGCCGACCAATTTCGCGCCGCTCACCGGCAAAACGACGCGCCGACTCTTCCTATTTTGCGCGTCTTCGCTATTTTCGGCGTTCGCGCTCAAGAAAAACTCCTTCGTTTCGCGACTTTCTCGCAACAACAAAGCGCGTTCGCGAGCGGAAAGGGGCGCCGAACGCTTCTCGGCAAACTTTTGCTCAAGAAAATGGAAAAGCGCGAGGTCGAGGTTGTCGCCGCCGAGAATCAAGTGATCGCCGACCGCGACGCGATAAAACCGGACGTCGCCCGTCCCGCTTTGCCTATTTTCGCCATTTTCCGCCAAATCGCCCCGTTCGAGCGCGTAAATCAACGCGAAGTCGGTCGTTCCGCCGCCGACGTCGCAAACCAAAATCTTTTCGCCCGGTTTGACGAACGCCGTCCAATCGTTTTCGCGCCCTTCGAGCCAAGCGTAAAACGCCGCCTGCGGTTCCTCGACAAGCGCGATTTTAGGAAGCCCCGCCAACTTCGCCGCCCGAATCGTCAACTCGCGCGCCGTTTCGTCGAACGACGCCGGAATCGTCAAAACGACGTCCTGCGTTTCAAGCGGAAACTCCGGAAAGCGAGCGTTCCAAGCGTCGCGAATCCGCCCCAAAAAAAACGAGCTAATCTCGACCGGCGACCAACGGAGGGCGCCCGTCTCCGCGTCGGTCGACCAAGGCAAAATCTTCGCCGTTCGGTCGACGCCCAAATGACAAAGCCAAGATTTCGCCGACGAAACGAAAGAATCGGGCTCCGTCGCCCCAAAATCGCGAGCGAACGCCCCGACGACGCCGATTTTCCCGTCGACTTGGGCCTTTTTCGTAGAGAAATCGCGACGTTCCGGGTTTGTCGGCTCCGTCGGCGCGTCGGCGGAACGGCAAAAAAACGACGGCAACGTCGTCCGTTCCTCCAAAACGCCGACCGCGACCGCTTGCGGAATCGGCAAAATCTCCAAATTTCGCTCCGAAGCGTCGAGATCGACGTAAGAAACGGCGGAGTTTGTCGTGCCCAAATCGATTCCAACGACAAACCGAACGCGCGGGACGTCCGCCTCCGACCAAGAACGCGCCAACGAATCGCTTTTCACCGTCTCCCCTTTCAAATAATATTAATGCAAAAAAACGCGACTCCGACAACGCGACGCCGCTAAATTTGAAGACGATATATATCATAAAGGATTTTAAAAAAAGGAAAAGCGGTCGCGCGACGAACGCCCTCGAAAGCCCCGTAAAAATGAGGCTAATTTGAAAGAAAAACGCCGTTCGGAAAAATTTTGAAGAAAAAACAAAAAAGCCTCTTGTCAAATTTCAAAAGTCGGTTATCATTAACGCATCGTTAGGGGGTTAAGCGAGAGCCAAAAGCAACCGCTTCCCAAGCGAAACTTGAAAAAAGTTTTAAAAGTTTCAAAAAAGACGCTTGACAAAAAACTTTCACAAGTTAAAATAAAATCGTCGCGCTTACCGAGATGACTTTAAAAACATTTTCCGGCTAGCGTAGCTCAATCGGCAGAGCAGTTGATTTGTAATCAACAGGTTAGGGGTTCGATTCCCCTCGCTAGCTCTCCTGAGCGGACAATACAAACGACGTGAAAAATCGTCAATAAATAAAGGGGGTTTTCCCGAGTGGTCAAAGGGGGCAGACTGTAAATCTGTTAGCATCGCTTTCGGAGGTTCGAATCCTTCAACCCCCACTTTATTTAAGCGCTAGTTTGCTTGGCAAAAAAAGCGACGGCGTAGAAAAGCCGGTATCAGTCTTTCGACTCGCCGGTTTTTTTGTCGCAAAGTTTGCGGGTGTAGCTCAATGGTAGAGCAACAGCCTTCCAAGCTGATAACGAGGGTTCGATTCCCTTCACCCGCTTAACGATTTCTTTGCCGTTTTTGCGGCGGAGACGTAAAGCGACGTAAAGACGAGTCTAAACCGTCTTAGCGCGAGTTTACCCCAACCGGGTCCTGCAT
>JAFSFF010000474.1 GCA_017435375.1 Thermoguttaceae bacterium | reverse complement strand
TTTCGACGGCTGGGCGACCGTTCAAGCGCCGACGCGCCGTCGCGCCGGCGTCGCGAGACGTCGTCGGGAGCGTTCGTTATTCCGGCTTGCAGCCGCGGAAGGAAAGGCCTTACATATGCGAAATCAGCAGGGCGTCGTCATCACCCTCATCGTATTCATCGTCTTGGCGTTGATACTGGGCGTAACGACCTATTTCGGTTTTAAAGGGTTGTCGGAAACTAAACAAGAACTGGCGCAAGTTCAAGACCAACTTAAAAGCGCGACGAGCGACAACTCGAGTTGGGCCGCCGGTTTCAAAAAGGTGAAAGACGTCGCCGGCGTCGCCGGTTTGGGCGACGGACACGCCGACCTCGCCGCGCTCGCCGACAAAATGACCGAACGCGTCAAAGCGTTGGACGTCAACGCCGGAGCGTTCCAAGAATCCGGGGAAGCCGCGGTCGCCGCGACGACTTACGAAGACGCTCTCGCTCGCCTCGCCGCGAATCTTAAACAAAAGAACGCCGAATTGGTCGCCGCGCAAAACGCGGTCGCCGCCGCGGACGCCGCGATGAACGCCGAAATCGAAAAATCGGCCGCGCAAAAGAAACAGTTCGACGAAACCGTCGCCCAACTTCAAGCCGGGCATAAAAAAGACCTCGACGCCGCGCGCGCCAGTTACGACGAGTTGACCGCCAGCTTCAACAAACAAACGCAAGAAGTCGACGCCGTTAAATCGCAAGCGAAAGACGCGATCGCGACGGCGAAACAAGAAACGGCCGACTACAAAGAATCCGCGACGAAAATCGCCGAAATCAACTCCGATTTGGCCCGTCGTATCGATCAACTTTCGAACGCCGAATTCGAACGCGCCGACGCGGAAGTCGTTTACGCCGACCAAGCGAACAAAATCGTTCGTTTGAACGTCGGAACCGACGACGGTATTCGTCCGTTGACGACCTTCAACGTCTTCCCGTCCGACGCGATCGACGTCGGCGGCGCGAAGGCGAAGGGAAGCGTCCAAGTCGTCGCCGCGCTCGGCCCGCACGAATGCGAAGCGCGCATCCTCGAAGACGAAATGTCGTCCCCGATTATGGCCGGCGACCTCGTTTACACGCCCCTTTGGCGTCCGGGCGAAACGGTTCGTTACGCGCTCGACTACAATCTCGATATTAACGGCGACGAACGCTCCGACCTCGACGAAATCATCGGTTTGATTCAACTGGCCGGCGGCGAAGTCGCGGCGTATCTCGACGCGAACGGCAAAGAAGTCGGCGCGATCGACTCCGGCGTTTATCGCCTCGTCGTTTCGGAAGCCGAAATCGTCGACGTGTTGAAGAACGACGCTTCGCTCGACCAAGCGACGAAAGATCAAATTTTGAAAACGCGCGAAAGTTTCCTTGATTCGGCGGCGAAAAACGGCGTTCGTACGATGACGTTGAGCGACTTCCTCGTTCGCGTCGGTTACAAGAAAGCGGCGCAAGTTACCCGCTATAAGGACGAGGGCGGTATTTCTTCGCTCGAAAACGGCGTCCCCGCGACGACGGTTTCCGACGCCCCGGTCGCTCCGATTTACACCGGAACCGACGAACCCGCGCCGCGTTCCTCGGGCATTGTCGCGCCGACGTTCGTGCCGGGCGCCGAACCCGCGCCGGTCTCGGAAGGCAAAACGAGCGACTACTTCTTCCGCCAACGTTCGCCGAAGAAAAACTAACGCTCGAACGTCGACGCGATAAAGCGTCGCGAACAATCGAACCCGTTTCCGTTCTTTGGACGGAAACGGGTTTTTTAACGGGACGACGGTCGAGAAAAGTTTGGAAAACGGCGCAAGTCGCGCGTCGCCTTTTGTCGATTTCTTTAGGAAAAGTTGGGATATTGAAAACTTGGACGTTTCCGGCGTCGGTCGCGCGCCGAGAGCGTCGCGACGAAGCGACGACAAACGCCGATAACGAGAGGTGAGCGTTATGGATTGGGACGCGATAAAAATTTTGTTTTTAGCGGTCATGCAAGGGATCGGCGAGTTTCTGCCGATCAGTTCTTCCGGGCACCTGACGGTCTTGGGGAATATTCTTTTCCGCGATTCGGCGGTTCTCGACGAAGAAAAGATGTTCACGTTGAACATTTTGTTGCACGCCGGAACGTTGGGCGCGGTGTTGATTTACTTTTGGCGACAAATTTACGAAGCGTTCTGCAAGGCGCCGCGCACGTTGGGGCTGATCGTCGTCGGCACGATTCCGACGGTCGCGATCGGTTTGGCGATGAAAAAGTTCGCCGACCCGCTCTTGGACAGTCCGAAAGTCGCCGGGTTCTGTTTTATTATCACCGGGATTTTTTTGTTGACGTTAGTGCGCGAAAAGAAAAAATCGGCGCAAGACGAATATCTTGAAGAAGCGGAGCGTTTGAGCGCGGAGGACGAGGGCGAAGCGAACGCGTTCACCGACGGCAAAACGCTCGAACAAACCTCTTGGTTCGACGCGTTCTTTATCGGCGTCGTGCAAGGGTGCGCGGTTTTGCCCGGGATTTCGCGAAGCGGTTCGACGATCGCGGCGGGCGTTCTGCGCAAACTTTCCCGAGAAACGGCGGCGACGTATTCGTTCCTGTTGTCGATTCCGGTCATCGCCGGAGGCGCGCTCCTCGAAATTATCGATATGATCGGCGACTATAAAGCGACCGGAAAGCCGTTTGACCTGCAAAACGATCCGTTGTTGACGCTCTATCTGTTGGGCGCGGCGGTCAGTTTCGGCGTCGGGTTGGTCGCGTTGATTTATTTGATGCGTTGGCTTAAGGCCGGAAAACTTCACTATTTTGCCTATTGGCTCTTTATTTTTGGGCCGTTTACGATTCTTTGGTCGTTTTGGCCGGAGATTTCGGCGTTCTTTAACCGCGGTTAACGTCGCGCGGAAGAAAACGACGAAAAAAAGAGCGCAAAACTCGATTTTTTTCGGACGAGGCCCGTTTTCAAACGAGCGAAAAACGATTATAATCGACTCGTAAGACGCGCGGCAAGGCGAAAAAAAGATTCGCGAGCTCGTAAACGCCGAAACGCGACGGCGAACGCGTCGCGTCGGTTCAAAAGTTTTTGATTAAGGGAAACGATAATGGATATTTTGGTCGTCGGAAGCGGCGGACGCGAACACGCGTTGGCTTGGAAATTAGCGCAAAGCCCGAAAGTTAGTAGAGTCTATGTCGCGCCGGGGAACGCCGGAACGGCGACGGAAGCGAAGACCGAAAACGTCGCGATCGGCGAAAAAGACTTCCCGGCGCTGATCGCGTTCGCGAAGGAAAAAAAGGTCGCCTTTACGGTCGTCGGGCCGGAAGCGCCTCTTTCCGCCGGTTTGGTCGACGCGTTCGAAGCGGAGGGCTTGAAGGCGTTCGGGCCGAACAAAAAAGCGGCGCGACTTGAAGGAAGCAAAGTTTTCTGTAAAGAAGTGCTGAACAAAGCGCTCGTTCCGACGGCGCGCAGCCAAACGTTCGACAACGTTCGCGACGCGACGAACTTCGTTTACTCCGGGCGCGAATCGCAGTTCGTCGTCAAAGCGGACGGGCTCGCCGCCGGGAAGGGCGTCGTCGTTTGCGACAATAAAGAGGAAGCGCTCGACGCGATCAAGCGAATCGCCGAAGACCGCGAATTCGGCGACGCCGGCGCTCGTTTCCTGATCGAGGAACGTCTCACAGGGCAAGAGGCGAGCGTCTTGGCGATCACCGACGGTCATACGATCGTTACGCTCCAACCGGCGCAAGACCATAAAGCCGCTTACGACGGCGACAAGGGCCCGAACACCGGCGGAATGGGCGCGTACTGCCCCGCGTCGCTCGTCGACGACCGCAAGCTGCTTTGGATTAACGAAAAGGTGTTGGCGCCGACCGTCTTTACGTTAAATCGAATGGAAACGCCGTTTAAGGGCGTTCTCTACGCCGGATTGATGATGACGCCGCAGGGCCCGCGCGTCCTCGAATACAACGCTCGTTTCGGCGACCCGGAATGCCAACCGTTGATGTTCCGCTTGAAGACCGACTTGGTCGACGTGATGCAAGCGACGATCGACGAACGTTTGGCGACCCTCGAACCGCTCGAATGGGAAACGCGCGCCGCCGTTTGCGTCGTGATGGCGAGCGAAGGCTATCCGGGCTCTTACGTCAAAGGACATAAGATTTCCGGGCTCGAAGAAGCCGCGAAACTCCCGGACGTCAAAGTCTTCCACGCGGGAACGAAACTCGGCGAAAACGGCGAAGTTTTGACGAACGGCGGGCGCGTTCTCGACGTCGTCGCCCTCGGGGAGACCGTCGCCGACGCGAAACGCAAGGCTTACGAAGCCGTTTCGAAAATCTCTTGGCAAGGGGCTTGGTATCGAACCGACGTCGCCGATAAGGAAATCGCCGCGACGGGCTGCAAATGACGCGGCGCTTCGTTTCGCCGTCGACGTTTAACGCGTCGGCGGCGGAGCCGAACCCTTTTTAAGTTAGAATAGTCAAATTGGGTAAGACAAACCGAGGAAACGAGGAGAAGAAAAGATGATCGAAGCGCTGGAACGCGCCGTCCCGACTTGGGATTATCCGGAATATAAGGGCGAGGAGGTCGCGCTCTTCATTCCTTGTTTCGTCGACCAATTTTTCCCGGAAGCGGGCGTCGCGACCGTCAAAATCTTGGAGAAGTTGAACATTCCGATCGTTTACCCGGAAGACCAAACGTGTTGCGGGCAAGCGGCGTTCAACTCCGGTTATTGGGACGACGCTCGCAAGGTGATGGCGCAATTCGGCCGCGTTTTCGAAAAATACCGTTGGATCGTAACGCCGTCGTCGGCTTGCGCCGCGATGTGCCGCGTCTTTTTTAAGGAGGCCGACCCGAATTCCCCGGCGGTCGCGGTCGGCGCTCGCGTTTTCGAGTTGTCGGAATTCCTCGTCGACGTTCTGAAAAAGACCGACTTCGGCGCGCGCTTCCCGCAAAAGGTCGCGATGCACATCGGATGCCACGGTCGCCGCGAACTTGGAATCGCTCGCGCCGCGCAAACGTTGATCGACAATATCCGCGACCTTGAATACGTTCCGATTCCGAACGTCGAGGAGTGTTGCGGGTTCGGCGGAACGTTCAGCGTCAAGATGCCCGGCACGTCGTTGGCGATGGGAAACAAGAAAATCGAAAATATCCGCAAAGTTTACCGCGACGGCGTTCGTTGTATTGCGACGACCGATTTGAGTTGCGCGATGCACTTCGGCGGAATGATGCGGCGCGACCCGGAATTGAAGTCGCTCCAAATTCGCTATCTTGCCGAACTTCTCGTCGACTGAACGAGCGAGCGAAAAGCGCGAACGGGCGAAACGGAACGTCGACGATAAAATGGAGAAACGGGGCGAATTAAAGCGAACGACGGCGCGAGCGGAAGAACGTGCGTCGAGCGTTTGGGTCGACTTGACGCGCCCGCTTCGCGAAGGGATTCCGGTTTATCCCGGCGACCCGCTCTTTCAAGCGCGGCCGTTCGCCGAACACGCGACGGACGGTTTTCGCGGAACGCGTTGGGCGTTCGGGTCGCATACCGGGACGCATTTGGACGCGCCGTTTCATTACTTTGTCGACGGCGAGACGCTCGACTCGTTTCCGGTCGATTTTTTCGTCGGCGACGCGGCGGTTCTCGACTTGCGTTCGACGGTCGGCGTCGACTCGGCGCGTTTCGCGGCGCCGCGGAGCGTCGGGCGTCCCGTTTTGATCGAGCCGTCCGATTTGGAGCCGTTCGAGCCGATTTTCGACGCGGTTCCGTTCGTTTTTTTGCGCGTCGGTTGGGCGGAGCGGTTCGGGCGCGCCGACTTTTACAACGCGTTTCCGTCGTTGACCCCGGAGACCGCCGACTGGCTGGCCGACTTCCCGAAACTGCGGATTCTCGGGCTCGAAACGCCGTCGTTGGTCGCGTTCCCGACCGACGGTTCGAACGTCTCGGACGCTTCCGCCGCCGACCGACTTCGCTCGTTCGACCCGGAATTTTTGCCGGACGCGTTTTCGGCGTCGCCGTCGTTTGCTCCGCAGGAAACGAAAATTTCGGCGGAAAACGGAACCGGCGAATCTTCCGTCGTCGACGACGCGGAACTTAGCGCGCCGCTCGACGAAGCGGAATTTTGCGCCGACGCGGAGTGTCATCGGATTTTGTTGGGTCGGCGTCCGCCGATTTTGCTTTTGGAAGGGCTCGTTGCGTTGGAGCGATTGCCCGCGTTCGCGCCGCCGAGCGCGCCGGGGGAACGCGTCGAGTTCGACGCGGCGAAAACGTTTGAAACGACCGTTTTTCCCCTTTTGATCGAGTGGAGCGACGGATGTCCGGCGCGGGTCGCGGCGCGATTGCGAGCGGGAGCCGAGCCCGACAAAAGTTGAAATCGGCGTTTCGCGCAAGTCGCGAAGTTGGCGGCGCGAAAAGTTAAAATCGGCGGTTTGCGCAAATTGCGAAGCTGGCGACTTCAAGCGCCGACGCGGCGGTCGCGCAAGGGCCCGCGGAATAAAACCGCTTGTTTTTTTGCTTAAATTTCTTATCTTAACGTCTTGACGACGACGGGGTTCCGATGGATTGGACGTCTCGAAGCATCGCGTCGCGCCGCGCGGGTCGAATCGCGGCGCTTTCCTTGTTAGCGGTCGGGTTGGGAAACGGCGCGTTCGCGCAAACTCCGCCTCCCGACGTCGCGGCGCAAAATCCGTTCGCGGCTCGAGCGGCGCAAGAGGCGGCGCGGCGCGTTAATTTGACGCCCGACGCAAACTCGGTCGGTTCGGCAAGTTCGGTAAACGGCGGCGTTCGGATAAATCCGGCAAAGTCGGCGAGTTCGGCAAACGACGGCGTTCGGGTTGATTCTGTTGATTCGGGAGATTCGGCGTCCGGCGCGAACCGCGGCGCGCTCGAACCGGTCGCAAGCGGCGCGAATCGCGTCGACGTTTTGCGCTTGAAGGGCGGCGAAACGCTTTCCGGAACGGTTTCGCGGATTTCCGGGAACGGCGGCCTGACGTTCAAGACGACCGACGGCGCGACGCGAACCGTTCCGCTCGACGAAATCGAGCGACTCGAAGCGAGTGTCGACGCCGATTTCGCGCGGGGCGTCGAAGCGTTCGAACTCGGGCGCAAACTCGGCGACGCGACGGAGTTTCGGCGAGCGGTCGCGCTTCTGCAGGCGGCGCGCAAGACGGACGAGCGACGTTGGGCGAAGGAATGGGCGACGGCGAAGGTCGTCGACGCGCTTGTCGCGCTCGGTCGAGACGACGACGCGGCCGCTCAATTCTTCCTAATTTGCCGACTCGACCCCTATTCCGCGTTTCTGCCGTCGATTCCGTTGCGTTGGGCGCCCCGCGCGGCGTTCGGCGCGGGCGAGTCGCCGGACGCTCGGCGGCAAGCGGAGGACGAAGCGGCGCGTTGGCTTCCGGCGACGAAGAACCCGAGCGGCGTCGCGAATCCGCTCGGACGGCTCTTGGCGGCGTCGGTTTTGCTCGATTCGGCGCGATATAAAAAGGACGCGGTCGAAGCGTTGCGCGATTTGGCCGTTTGCGAACCGCCGGAGGACGCGCGCTCCGACGCCGACGCCGTTCGAACTTGCCGAACGGTCGCGCTTCTCGCGACGGCGCAGCGTTGGCGGCTCGAAACGTTGACGAATCCAACGGCGGAAACGGTCGACCGTTGGGCGGAGACGACGGCGCTTTTGCCGGTCGAGCTGCGTTGGGGGCCGGCGTTTCTCGTCGCGACCGGGAACGAGTCGCTCGGTCGCGACGACGCGGCGGCGGACGGCTTTTTGCGAGTCGCGCTTCTTTCGGCGGCGAATCGGAACCTCGCGGAGCGGGCGACGGCGCGGGCGGCGTCGGCGCTCGAACGGCTCGGACGGCGCGACGAAGCGGAAACGTTGCGGCGCGACGCCGAGCGGCTTTTCGCGGCGGGACGTTAACGACAGGACGGCGGCGGTTTCGGGAAAAGTCGGCGAAAAAGCGGCGCGAACGGTTGAAACGCCGCGTCGAATCGGGTAAAATAACGTCGGCAAGTAAGAAAAAAGGCGACGCAATATAAAAAGAAAGGCGAAAAAGGCGCGGCGATGAAGGCAAGGACGAGCGGCGAAAACGGTTGGACGAAAAACAAACGGCGCGCGGCGGTCGTCGCGTTGACGGCGGCGCTGACCGGCGTTTCGGCGTCCGAACTTTTTGCGCAAGAGCCG
>JAFSFF010000473.1 GCA_017435375.1 Thermoguttaceae bacterium | reverse complement strand
GCCTAGCGAAAGGCTTGCGAAAGTGGACGATACTGGACTCGAACCAGTGACCTCTAGCTTGTCGAGCTAGCGTTCTAACCAAGCTGAACTAATCGTCCAAACGTTTTTCTATGCGCGTCTCGGAAAAGACTTGCGTTCCCCACCGAAACAACGTCTCGCCGCCTAACGAAAGGCTTGCGAAAGTGGACGATACTGGACTCGAACCAGTGACCTCTAGCTTGTCGAGCTAGCGTTCTAACCAAGCTGAACTAATCGTCCAAACGCTCTCCGAAGAAAGGAATGGGCGGCGACTTGCGCCCCTCTCTCGAAGACAGGTACAGTATCGCATAAAAACAAAAAACGTCAAGGGGCTTTTCTTAAATTTTTTCTTTTTTTTCTCAAACCGACGCGCGCCTCTTCGTTTCGACGATTCGCTCGGCGAAATCTTGAAGGCGCGACGTCGCTTTAAAACGCCCTTAAAATAATCGGCTCGCGCGCCCAAACGCGTCGGTTGCGCGTCGCTCGAAGCCGCCCTAAATCCCGCGAGCGTCGTTAAGGAAGCCGCAAGTTTCGCTTCGACAAGCGCGCAGTCGGTAAGAAAATGAAAAAATTGTGAAAAAAACGCTAAAATTGGGAGGCGGGCGATTGCAAAATCGCCGGAAATTTTTACAATATTACGAAGAAGACGTTTCGCGAACGCTCAAACGTCCGTCGCGACCGATTTTGCGACGCTATTAATATTGCAACGCTTTCAAAAGTGTTTTTATTGGAAGGATAAAGGATAACCGTGTCGAACGCTAAGACAACCGACGCCCCGCGCGCTAAGGAATTTTTAGGGCACCCGGTAGGGCTGTGGGCCCTCTTCACCACCGAAATGTGGGAACGCTTCTGCTATTACGGAATGCGCGCCCTCCTCGTTCTCTACCTCATCTCCACGCTGACCGACTCGAACCCGGGCTTCGGGTGGAGCGAAAGCGACGCGAATAAGCTTTACGGTTGGTTCACCGGGCTCGTCTACTTCTTTCCGCTCTTCGGCGGTTTCATCGCCGACAAATTCCTCGGGCAACACCGCTCGGTTCTCCTCGGCGGCTCCTTGATGGCGCTCGGCGAATTCTGCCTCTTCTACACGGAATACTTCCGTCAAAGCGCGCACGCGACGATCACGCCGGACTCCGCCCCGGCCGCGTTCTGGTGCTTCATTCTCGGCCTCTTCCTGATCACCTTGGGGAACGGTTTCTTCAAGCCGTGCATCTCGGTTATGGTCGGCGAACTTTACGAGAAAAACGACCCGCGCCGCGACGACGCGTTCAATATTTTCTATATGGGGATCAACGTCGGCGCGTTCCTCGCTCCGCTCGTCGCCGGTTCGATCGGCGAAAAAGTCAGCTGGCACTGGGGCTTTCTGACCGCGTGCCTCGGGATGATTTTCGGTCTCACCACCTACTCGCTCCTTCGTCCGAAGTACCTGCCGAACGTCGGTCTGCGCAAGAAAAAGAACGTCGAGCCGAAAGCGGACGCCGAAAACGCCGAATCGACCGCCGCGCCGCAACCGACCGCGCCGTCGAAACTGACGAAAGCGGAAATCGACCGCGTCGCCGTCATTTTGACGCTGACCTTCTTCTGCATCGCCTTCTGGTCCGTCTTCGAACAAGCCGGCACCGCGCTCAACATCTTCGCGAAGAAGGAAACGAACCGCCAAGTCCCGACCGCCGTCGGTTCCGCCTTCCCCGGCTTCCTCGCGAACCAAGACGAACTCGACGCGAAAATTTTGACGAACGAACTTCGCGACGCGCTCGCCGTTCTCGACGCCGAAATCGCCGCGCTTCCGGAAGCCGACGCCGCGAAACTCCGCGCCGCGCTCTTCGCCAAGGAAATCGATATCGAAGCCGCTTCGGCCCTCTTCGCCGCCCCCCTGAACGACGAAGCGACGCAAGTCGAAGCGGGCGAAGTCGAAACGGCCCCGACCGAAACCGCCGAAGCGGCTCCGGCTGAAATTGCCGAAACGGCTCCGGTCGAAACCGCCGAAAACGCTCGCCCGGAAACTTTGATCGCCGCCTTCGACGCCGTCGCGAGCGCGTACAACGAAGCGTCTTTCGCCCTCAATAAAGCGAACGGCGCCCGCCTCAAAGCCGGCCAAGAAGCGTTGGCCCTTCCGATCTCCAACTTTGAAGCCTTGCTCGTCGACGGCAAACTCCGCCGCGAATCGTTGCAAGCGCAAGTCGACGAAGCGGCCGCCGCTCGCGCCGACGAACTCGCCGCCGCTTCCGAAGAAGAACGCGACGCGATTCTCGCCGGTCTCGAACAAGACGCGTTGAAAAAACGTCAAGCGACCTTCCTCGCCGACGAAGCGAAAAAACTCGACAAGAAAACGGCGATTTACACCTTCCCGACGACTTGGTATCAATCGGTCAACCCGTTCTGCGTCGTCATTTTCGCGCCGCTTTTCAACATCCTTTGGGGTTTCCTGCGTCGTCGCGGGCTTGAACCGTCGACCCCGGTGAAATTCGGGATCGGCCTCGTGTTGCTGTCGGTCGCGTTCTTCTTTATGGTCGGCGGCGCGTTGCACTCGGTCGAAACGGGCGGCAACGCGGGCGCTTACTGGCTCCTCTGCTGCTACGTCTTCTGCACGTGGGGCGAACTGTGCCTCTCGCCGGTCGGTTTGTCGATGGTGTCGCGCTTGGCTCCGGCCCGTTACGCTTCGATGTTGATGGGCGTTTGGTTCCTTTCGAGCGCGATCGCCGGTTATCTCTCCGGTTACCTCGCCGCTTGGCTCGGTTCCGGCGAAAACGGCAGCGTCGCGTTCTGCTTCGGTCGTGAAAACGGCTTGGCCGACTACTTCCTCTTGATGGCGTTGGCCCCGATGGTCGCCGGTTTGATCGTCTTCGCGCTCGCGCCGAAACTTCGCAAAATGACGCACGAAAACGAATGATTTGCGTCGTTTAAACGCGACTCGCCGCCGCGTCGCTAACTTTTGAGCGACGTCGAAATTATCGAACGCTCGATTCGAACGCTTCGCCGTCGAATCGAGCGTTTGTCGTTTTCTTGCAACGGCACGCTTTACGCGGCGCGTTCAACCGCGACGTCCCGCGGACGCGCTCGCGAAAAAATTTTTCGCGCCGTAAAATTCGCCGGAATTTTCCCAAAACTCAAAAAGCCCTAATCGCCGCCCAACCGAACGACGGTCGACGTTCGCGTCGGGCCAAAACACGCGCCGGCAGCCCGTGTTCCAACGTCCGTAGCGTCGATACAAGACGCGCTATCGGCGCTTGTTCTCGGCGACGTAAAGTCTTACGTTTACGACTATTAAGCGATCGACGGCAAAGTTTCCGCGTTGTTTCGGCAAATACGTCTCAATTTATCGTGTTTTTTTCGAGATTTTTATCCGCGCCTTGCTCATATCCGTCGCCGTTGCGAACGAGGAAATCTAGATTATGGCGACGCGCCCTAGTATCGAGTTCAACATAACGACGTCCGTAAAAATAAAAATCGCGCGGTCAAGCGTCGCCGCGACCGCGCGATTCCGTTACTAAAGGTTTAAATTGGAACGTTTCGCAAACGTCGCTCCACGTAAACCGCAAGCGACGTCGCGAACCTTCCCTAAACCGTCGTCGATTCAACGACGTTTACCGAACGCCTTATCGAATTCGAACCAGAACTCGTCCTCCGCGTCTTCTTCGACAAAGAGATCCGCAAACGCCTTCGAAACAAGGTCTTCCGCTTTGAACGTCGTTTCCGACCAAATCGACGAACCCGTCGCGCCGTAAGAACGAACCCGGCAGTAATACGTCGTTCCGCGAACCGCTTTAAACTCGCACGAAGAAACGTCGCCAAGCACGTAAACTTGACACTTGGAACTAGAACCCGTAACGCTCGACGAAGTAAACGGAACCGTCGAAATTTCAACACGATAACCCGTCAACGATTCGGACGTGTCGCTCCAAGTCAACGTCGCGACGCCCTTGCTTGCGTCGTAATCCTTGACCAAAACTC
>JAFSFF010000472.1 GCA_017435375.1 Thermoguttaceae bacterium | reverse complement strand
TAGAAAAAATTGAAAAAATTAACGGAATGGTGCGTAAGCAAGGGCCCGATCGCGCTCGGGATAATAGTAGCCGCGAGCGAGAAAAAAACGAAGCCGTAGGCCCAAGCGCCCGATTTCGAACGAGCGACCGACGCGCCCCAAAAAACGGAAGCGCAAGTCAAAACGACGAACGTCGAGGCGATTAAAGGCCAATCGCCGCTCGACTTATCGATTCCTTCCGGAGCCGCGATAACGTCGCGCAAACGTTCCGCCGTCTCCGGAGCCAAAAGTTCGAAGCTCAACGGCAAGAGGAAACCGGCGGCGTATAAACCGCCGTATACAAGGATTTGAGACGCAAAATAAAGGGCGGGCGAAACCGGAAGTCGCGTCGTCAAAATCGAGCGGTTTTGGCGCAGTCCGGCGAACGCTCGCGTTCCGAAAAACGAAACGAAAAGAAAGAGAAACGGGAGAAATTCGCCCGCTCGACCTAGTCCTAAGAAATTGAAAAACAAATAGTTGAGGACGATCAAATCGAGCGCGACGGCGCCCGGAAAACGTCCGAAAAGACTCGCTTCCGCCAACGTTTCGCGACAAAGAACCGCAAGTCGGCGCGACGTCCGATTTTTTCGCGACGTTTCTTCGGCGTTGCAAGTCGAGAGTTGAACGGCGGTTGCGACGTTCGCGAACGCGTCGGGATTGGGAGACGACGCCAAGTCGCCGGGAACGGTTGCGAACGTCGTTTGGGGCGCCGCGACGTCGTTCTTTTGCCAAAAACGACTAAATGTCGCTTGCGAGAAAAATTTGCGGATAAAGAAACAAAAAAGGTTGTTTATCCCGTTGCTGATTAGCGTTTTAACGCCGCCGATTTGAAATTGTCGAACGACGCCAAGTAACGGAACGGCGAGGAGGCCGAAACGGAGCGCCGCGAACCCGAGCGTTTCGAGCGAAACGCCTCCTCCGACCGCCGCGCAAGCGAACGGGTTGCGAATCGCTCCGACCGGCGCCGACGCGCGAATCGACGATTCGAGTTGAAGCGCGACGGCGCCGACGAAGGCCCAAACGGCGAACGTCGAAGCGACCGAAAGCGCGACGGCGGACGCTTCGCGACGAGACCGAGTCGACCAAAACGCACCCCAGCAAAAGACTTCGAACGACGCCAAGAAGAAAGAGACGGCGCAAATCGTCGAGTCCGGGCTCCCGACGGTCGATAAGGCGCTAAACAATGTCGCGTCGACGTAAAAGTCGAAGCAAAAGCCGAGTAAAACGAACGCGGCGGCGAGGAGGCCGCAAAGCGTCGCGATCGCGCTAAACTTCGCAAGAAAAACGGTTTGCAACGAGACGGGGAAACGGCGCAGGCAACCGATTTCGGCGTCGGTTCGCTCTCGAACAAAGGCGCAAGGCGCCAACAGCGCGGCGGTTACAAAGAGAGACGCCGACGCGATCGTTCCCCAAATCTCGCCGTAATAAAGGATTAAGACGTTAAATTGCGCGGAAAACTTCGCAACGTCGCCGGTAATCGCGGCGATACCGAGCGGTCGTAAGCTGTGCGCGAACAAGGAAATCGTCGCGAACGAGCCGGCGACGACGATCGGGTAAAAATACGTGTCGCGCAACTCTTTGTAAAAAATCGCGTTAAAGGCGTTAAATTGGGTGCGGTTCATTGCGAGCCTCTGACGGGAAACGGGAAAACGAACGGGAAAGGAAAACGAGCGAACGTTTGGACGAGCGCGTTAAGTCGTTTGATTGAAAGCGTTGGCGCGATCGTTTAAAGCGCGAAGCGAAAACTTGACTTCGCGCCGATTATTGGGAACGCCTAAAACGTCGCGACGCAAATGGATAAGACGCGATCCCGACGACGAGCGCGGGAAGGTAAACGAGCGTGTAGACCGCTTCCGGCGGCGTTCCGTCGGCAAGCCCGTACAGCTCAAGTTTGACGCCAAATACCGCGATATAAAACAAAACGCTAAGGCTTGCGGCGACGAGTCGCGTTCGTCCAACCGCCGACGCGCAAAAAACGGCGAACCAATGATACGCGCCAAAAAAACAAAAGCCTTGCGTTTGTCGGAGGCTTGCGTCGAGTTCTAAAGGCGTTTCCGCAAAAAGGTTGCGCAGAACGTTCGCCGCCTCCGGAAAAAGGTGTTGAAAACAAATCGCCGGAAGGCAAGCGGCGACGTATAACGCCGCATACGCCAAAAGTTGCGACGCGTAATAAACGCTTGGCGAAACCGGAAGCCGCGTCGTCAAAATCGAACGATCGCGGCGCAACCCGGCGAACGCGCCCGTTCCGAAAAGAACGACGAACAGGAACCAAGAGAGAAAGGCTCCGGTTTGCGCGACGTTCGTCGTTATGTTGAGAAACAAAAGGTTAAAGATTAATAGGTCGATAACGACGGCGCCGCGAAAACGTCCGAAAAGACTCGCGCTTTTGATCGTTTCGAGACAAAGCGCGGCTAACGGTCGAAAGCGACGCGGCGTTGCGGAAACGAGGCGGTCGAAGACGGAAACCGAGCGTTCGCGGCGTTTCGCGGAGGCGTTCGAGTCGACCGGAACGCTTGCGGACGCCGAGGTCGCGTTGTGGCGACGACGCTTTGTCAAGAATGTTTTAAGGCAAAATCCGAAACCGTTTAATCCGTTGCTTAACATCGTTTTAACGCCGTTTTTGCGGAAGACGCAAACGGTTCCGACGAGCGGAGCCAACAATGCGCCGAAACGTAGCGTCGCGTAAAACGCCGATTCGACCGACGCGACGCCGCCGCAGAAAACGTATTGTAAGTATTCTGTCGACAGGCTTTGGCGCATTGCGTCGACGAGAGCCGAACCGCGCGGCGCCGCGTCGACGCAAATTACGACGTAGCCGACGAGTCCCCAAACGGCGAAAGTCGAGAGGAACGACGCCGCGACGACGAACGCTTCGCGTCGAATTCGCGTCGCCCAAAACGCGCCCCAAACCAAGAGTTCAAGCGGACTTAGCGTAAACGCTCTCAAGTTGGCGATCTCGCGCGGCTCGAATTGGCTGCAAAAGGCGTTTAGCGCGCTAAACGGTTCGTAACCGTAAAGCAAGTCGAAGCCTAGGCCGATCAAAACAAACGCCGCGGCGACGAGCGACGTTAAGACGAACACCGCGCTAAACTTTGCGCCCAAAACGGTTTGCAACGAAATAGGAAAACGCTCCAAACAAGCGATTTCTTTCGTTTGGCGTTCGCGAGCGAACATCCCGGCGGGCAAAAGCGTCGCGACGATGAAGACGGAGAGAACGGCGAGGCGCCCCCAAAGTCCTGCAAAATGGGTAATTAACGCGTCGGCGAGCGCGAAGACGCCGACGTGTTGGCTGGAGCGCAACGCGCCCGCCCAATTATTAAAAAGGAGCGAAGCGGCGAGGAGAACGCCGACGACGGCGAGGGGGTAATGATACGAGTCGCGCAACTCCTTGAAAAACAACGCTCTAAACTGTTTGTTAACGCGGTTCATTTCGGCGTTCCTTTCGTTTGGTAAAATATCGGCGTCGGCAGTTTATTTCTTGCAACGGTTTGGGTTAAGTCGGTCGGTCGAACGCCGTCGCGGTTCCTTGGCGGCGGCATTGGCGATAAATTCCGTAAAGCGGAATCGCTAAGACGGCGAGGCGAACGAGGCCGAAACCTTTAAGCGCGACGACGATCGAGGAGCCGTAAGCGAAAATCCAAAAAAACGCGAAAAGGACGGGGACGGGAGCGTGACGAAGCGTTTCGGCTAGGTCGGGGCGGCCCGGCAGGAGAACGAGGCAAACGACGAAACCGGTGAAAATCCAACCGGCGAACGTCGACGCGCCGGTCGCTAAAACGGCGACGGCAACGCGGCGCGTTCGACTTCCCCAAAACGCGCTCCAACAAAAGAGTTCGACCGCGCAGAATAAGTAGGCGACGAAACGAAGCGCTGAAAGCGGGGGGGATTGGTCGTAAAATTGGGCGAAAAGCGTTGTGAACGCCGCGTCGCCGAAATAAAGATCGAGCGCGAAACTCGAAACGGCGAAAAAAACGCTTGTCGCGACGATTAGCGTTAAAATTGCGCTAAACTTTGCCAAACAAACGGTCGCGGTCGGGGTTGGGAAACGCTTGAAAACCGCGAAGCCGCCTTTTTTGCGTTCGGAGAGGAACGCGTAAGCTGGTAAAATCAAACAGCTTAGGCAGACGTAATACGGGATGTTCCAAACCCAAAGATCGCGGAGGACGGCGGCGACGTCCGTTTCGGGATTCAGGCGCGCGGCGTGCCTCGCGAGTACATTGCCAACGCAGGCGTAAGTAACGAGGAGCGTAAGCAACGCGACGGCGAGCGACGGGAGCGCCGCGTTGCGCAGTTCGTTGAAGTATAACGGTTTAAACGGTTTAAGTAATTGTCGCATATCGAACCTCGGCGGAAATAGCGGGGAGACGACGGGGAATAAAACGAATAACGCGGAGCGTTCCGGTCGACCGGAGCGCCCGGGCTTGGGCGGCGCGCTTTCGCGGACGCGTCTAGAACGGCGACGTCATTTAGCGGGTTGCGTCATCGCCGCGACGAAAATTTCCTCAAGACTCGGCGTCGAGGTTTCGAGCGCGAGGAGACGGTCGCCTAGCTTGGCGCGAATTTCCGACTCGAAATCGGACGCCGGATCGCGCCCGACGACGCGAATTTGATCGCCCCAAACATCCGTTTTTAAAACGGTTGCAAAAACGCCGTTGAAAAGCCGATTCCGGTCTTCAGGGGAAAGGTCGCGGACGGTCGCCGTAACGACGCGGGTTCGCTCCTTCAGTTCGAGAAGCGGTTCGTCGAGTAAAAGACGCTCGTCGCGCAACATCGCGACCCGATCGGCGACGCGCTCAACTTCCGCCATTTGATGACTTGCGATCAACGCCGTTCCGCCGGACGCGGCGAAGTCGGCGAGCGTTTCCAAAATGCGACGCCGCGCCAACGCGTCGAGCCCGGACGTCGGCTCGTCGAGGATCAGCAAGTCGGGTTGGCAGGCCAGCGCGACCGAAAACGAAACCAGCGCTTTTAGCCCTTTCGAAAGTCTTTTAATTTTCGCGTTTAGGTCGATTTCGTATTCGGCGATTAGGCGCGAATATTCGCCCCAATAATCGTTTTCGTAAAACGCGGCGGCGAAACGACCCATTTCCGCGACCGTCATTCGTTCGTAAAGCGCCGGGACTTCCGGGACGTAACCGACGCGACGGCGGATAGTTAGCGCGTCGCGCCTTGCGTCGAGACCGAAAACGGTCGCGGTTCCGTGCGTCGCGGCGATTTCGCCGAGAAGAATCTTGATCGCCGTCGTTTTGCCGACGCCGTTCTCGCCCAAAAGCGCAAAAACCGAGCCGCGCTCGATCGAAAAGGAAACGCCTTCGAGAACGCGTTTGGCGCCGTAAGTCTTGGAAACTCGGCGAAATTCGACGATTTTTTCGGCGTCGGAAAGCGACGTTGAAGAAGGGGAAAGCGCGTTGAAATCGTTCATCGTTTGACCTCGTTTGTCGATAAATTCGGATGGTTAAGAGAGCGGACGGCGTTTTTGGCTTTGGCGTCGGACGGAAGCGTGTCGGCGAACCGGTCGACCCATACGCCTTGAGCAAAAAACAAACTCGACGTTACGCGAAACGCTTTTTTAGCGTTTTTTCGAGCTTCGTCAAAACTGTTTTGCGGATTTCCTCCGGCGTTAGGCGGCTTTGAATCGCTTCGTCGAGCAAACGCTCGAACTCGCTTTCAAAAAAGGAAAGACGATCGTCGCGGCAACGTTTTTTCGCGTCGGTCGCGACCGCTAAACCGCGTCCGCGCACCTGATAGACGACGCCTTCGTTTTGAAGGTCGCGATACGCTCGCACAACCGTTTGCGGATTGATGGCAAGCGCGCGAGCGACTTCCCGAACCGACGGAATCAACTCGTCCGAGCCGAGGGCGCCGTTGGCGATGAAAAATTTTACCTGACGGTAAATTTGCTCGTAAATCGGCGTCGGCGCGTTAACGTCAATTTGAAAAAACATTTTGCGGTCTCGCTTTTTGTTTGGTGTTCTAGTTGACCAACACACTTATTTTAATTAAAAGAAAAACCGGCGTCAAGCGGCTCTCAACTTTTTTTTAACTTTTTTTTAGAATTTTGGAGTGAAAGAACAAGATAAAGATAACGATTCAACTCGGCGACGCGCGACGCAAACGAAAAAAAAACGCGGTTTCGATTTGCGTCGAAACCGCGTAAGGCGTTGAACGCCAACGCGTTGCTTCTTTAGTAAACGAAGAGCATTTCGCGATATTTCGGCAGCGGCCATTTGTCGTCGTCGACGACGAGTTCGAGCGCGTCGACCGTCGAGCGAAGCGCTTTGGTCGCCTCGATGTAGCGTTCGCAATTTTCAACGTCGACGGCGGCGCCAAACGCGGCGAGGGCGGCGATGCGCTCTTGAAGTTCGTCGAGGAGCGCGCCGAGCGTTTCGGTCGAGGTTTTAAGACCGGCGACTCCGGCGGTAAGTCCCGCGTTTTTAGCGGCCTGCAGCGACTGCGCGAGCTTGCCGTATTCGCTCAAAACGACCGGCAAAATCGTGTTTTGCGCGAGATCGCGAGCGACTTCGCCCTCGATTTGAATCTTGCGAACGTATTCTTCGGTGAAGATTTCGTATCGCGATTCCAGCTCGATCGCCGAAAAAACGCCGTATTTTTCAAGGAGTCGATGGTTGTTGACGTTGAGTAGCGGACGCAACGCTTCGAGCGACGTTTTCAGGTTCGGGAGTCCGCGACGCTCGGCCTCTTTCACCCAGGTTTCGCTGTAATTGTTGCCGTTATAAATGACGCGTTTGTGCGTTTTAATCAATTCGCCGAGGAGCTTTTGGAGTTCGCCGTCGAACGCGGCGGAGTCGCCCTTGAACGGTTCGAGACGTTCCGAAATATAGTCGAGCGACTCCGCGACCGAAGCGTTCAGGTAGGTGTTGAACGGCGCGCACGATTGGCTCGAACCGCAGGCGCGGAACTCGAACTTGTTGCCGGTGAAGGCGAACGGACTCGTGCGGTTGCGGTCGGAATCGTCGCCTTCGAGACGCGGCGCCGTCGCCAAACCGATTTTCAACGTTTTCGGGCAAGCGCGGTACTCTTCGAAAACCCCGCGTTCCACTTGTTCGAGCGTTTCGGTCAGACGGTCGCCAAGGTAAATCGACACGATGGCGGGCGGGGCTTCGTTCGCGCCCAAGCGCCAGTCGTTCCCGGCGGTAACGGTCGAGCAGCGCAGGAGATCGCCGCGGAGGTCGACGGCGCGAACGATCGCCGTTAAAAACGCTAAAAATATCGGGTTGCGTCGCGGATCGTCGCCGGGGTCGAGAAGGTTGCGCGAGCCGTAAGTGGCCGACCAGTTGTTGTGTTTGCCGGAACCGTTGACGCCGGCGAACGGCTTTTCGTGCAGGAGACAGACGAGTCCGTTTTTCTCGGCTACTCGACGTAAAATCTCCATCGTCAACATATTATGGTCGACGGCGAGGTTCAGCTCTTCGAAGGTCGGCGCGAGTTCGAACTGCGCGGGCGCGACCTCGTTGTGGCGCGTTTTCGCCGGAATCCCCAAACGCCAAAGCTCTTCTTCGACCTCCGCCATAAAGTTGACGACGCGGGGCTTGATGGCGCCGAAGTAATGGTCTTCCAGCTGTTGATGTTTCGCCGGCGCGGAACCGAAGAGGGTGCGTCCGGTTTGCACCAAGTCGGGGCGTTGCAGATAAAATTCGCGGTCGACGAGGAAGTACTCCTGTTCGGCGCCGAGGGTAACGGCGACGTTGGCTTCCGGTTCGCCGAAGCAGGTCATAAGTCGCGTGATCGAACGCTTTAACGCTTGGATTGAACGAAGGAGCGGAATTTTGCGGTCGAGCGTTTCGCCGGTGTGCGAGCAGAAAAGGGACGGAATGCAAAGGGTCGCGCCTCGCGGATTGCGTTTGATGAACGCCGGGCTGGTCGGATCCCAAGCGGTGTAACCGCGCGCTTCGAAGGTGCAGCGGAGGCCGCCGGACGGGAAGCTGGACGCGTCCGGTTCGCTTTTGACGAGGTTTTTGCCGGAAAACGTCATAATCGCTTCGCCTTGCTCGTTGATGTCGAGGAAGGCGTCGTGTTTTTCGGCGGTGCTTCCGGTCATCGGCTGGAACCAGTGCGTGAAGTGCGTGGCTCCGCGGGCGATGGCCCAATCTTTCATCGCGTGGGCGACGTCTCCGGCGACGCTTGGGTCGAGCCGAGCGCCGTTTTGGATGGTCGCGAGGAGTTTTTCGGCGGCGCCGCGCGAGAGATATTTGCGGATGGCGGCGGCGTTGAACACGTCTTTGCCGTAGTAGTCGAGCGGGGCGCTCCCGTTGGTCGGCGGGGCGTCGGGGAGGTCGACGCGGCGAGCGAGCGCTTCGAGGGCTCGTTTGCGATGGTTGGCGCTCATTGGCGGGGTTCCTGATGAAAGACGATGGAAACAAGGGGCGCGTTTCGAGGCGTTCTCGAGAAAACGTCTTCTTTAGTATAGCGCTTCGCGGCGGCGACGCAAGCGGGGGCGGAGCGTCGGCGAGGTTAAAATCGACCGAAAAAAACGATTTTTTCGTCGAGAACCGCGAAGCGAGGCCGACGTTTGGGCGGAGTTTCCGTCGCGACCGCCGCCGCGCCGTCCCGACCGCAATCGCCGAAAATCGATCGTTCGGCGCGTTTTTGGTTTCGGGGCTCTTCGAAACGGAATCGTTGGCCGCCGCTTCGACGATAAAAAAAACGGGAGCGCGACGTTATGTAGAAGAAAGAATGTTTCGCGATTTTACGGAAGAAAACGGCGCTTAGAAGCCCATCGACTTTAAAAAGGTGTCGTCGTCCGCAGATAAACGTTTTGACGATAAGACTTCCGCTCCGTCGGGAACGTCGAGTTTGTCCGCGCCCAGGAGTTTTGACGCGGCGTCGCTCGATAAGAAAAGCCCTTCGACGTCGACCCCGAGATCGCCGTCTCCGAGGTTTGCGAAATCGGCGTCGCGTCTCCCAAAGTCGAACGGCGTCGCGAAACCGTGTCGCACTAAGCAGCGCTCCGTCGCGTCGACGACTTCAGCCGCCGTTTGGAAACGGTCGTCCGGGTTTTTTGCCATCAACTTCGCGCAAATTTGGAGCAAGTCGTTCCAAGCGTCGAGACGTTCGGCGAAAACGCTCGTCGGTTCTTTGCGGCGGTGCGCGAGAAGACGTTCCGGAACCGAGCCGTTCGGGAAGGGCGGGCGTCCGACGAGGCAAAAGTAGAGGGTCGCGCCGAGTCCGTAAAGGTCGGCCCGCGCGTCGAGGTTGTGGCTGTCGACCGTTTGCTCCGGCGCCAAATAGTCCGCGGTGCCGAGAATCCGCTTTTCGCTCCCCGGCGTAACGGAGGAACCGACGAAAAGCGCGAGACCGAAGTCGATGATTTTCACCTCTTTACGTTCGTTGACCAAGACGTTTTCCGGTTTGACGTCGCGGTGAACGAGGCCGCGTTCGTGCGCGTGTTGGAGACCGAGCGCCGCTTGACGGATATACGACGCCGCGTCCTCGTAAGGCAACGCTTCGCCGTTCTCGGCTAGCTTTTCGACGAGTTGTCGCAAATTGAGACTGTCGAAGTACTCCATCGCGACGAAATGGACGCCGTCGCGTTCGTCGGCGCCGTAACCGTCGACAATGTAAGGAGAAGAGAGCGACGCGAGCGCCTGCGCCTCGCGATGGAAACGTTTCAAATACTCGCCTTCCGCTTTCGGCTTCGGAAGAACTTTGATTGCTTCGCGACGTTTTGTAATGTCGTGTTCGGCGAGGTAAACGGAACTCATTCCGCCGGTTCCGAGCCGTCCTAAGACGCGGTAACGGCCGAGCGTAAAACCTTTGTATTTGCGTTTTAAGAGTTGACGAACGTGCCATTCGGTCAGCAAACCGCGTTTGACGAACTCCGAGGCGAGGCGCGTCGCGTCGTCGAGCGCTTTCGGAACGGCGCGACGAATTTCGACCGAGGCCGCGTCGATTTCGCGAGGGGCGAGAAGCGCGCTGCGTTTGAGGTAATCGATGAATTCGTCGGGCGTTACGGAGGACATAAGGGCGAAACGACGTCGCGTCGAGCGGCAAAAGGGGGAAAGGGCGAAAGGGACGCTCGGGCGGAAACGGGCGCCTTGTCGCGTCGCCGCCTTTAAGTTCCTATTATATATTGTCGGCGTTCTTTTTCAAGCGCCGAACGTTCGCCGCGACGGGACGCAAAGCGGTATTTTGGCGAATTTTAGCCGGATTTGTCGGATTTGCCGGATTTAACGGTCGCGTTCAAAAAGGCAAACGTTCGGGCGCGCCGCGACGGCGAAAAATTGAGCGGTCGCGCCGGTTAACGGTCGCCGTCGACGAGGCCGCGTTCGCGAATCCAACGGACGCCGTCTTCGAGCGTCGCGAACTCGCCGTCGAGTTGCGCTTCGAAGGCGGCGCGCAAAATTTCGCCCATCGCCGGGCCCGGCTTGACGCCGAGCGGGATGAGGTCGCGTCCCTGAACGAGCGATTTTGGGCCTTCGTCGTCGATTCCCATTCGGTCGGCGAGGTCGAGCCAAACGTCCGCTTTGAAACGAATTTCGCGATTTTGCCGAGCGGAGGCGGTCGCGTCGGACGGCGACGGTTCCGGTTTTGACGGTCGCGGCGAGTTTAAGGACGCGCTTAACGTCGGTTCCGCGGCGAATTCCGCTTCGGCTGCGACGGCGTATTCGGCGGTCGTTTCGTGTCGAGCCGGAGCGGCGCACCCGAGCGCGTCGGAGCGGCAAAGGAGCGCCCAAAGTCGGACGTTCGCCGGTTCGAGACGCTTTGCGAGCCGTCGGACGGCGCGCAAACTCGGCTCCGCGCTCGTCGCCATATGTTCGCCGACGAGTTTTTCGACCGTTTCGGTCAACTTAAGCGGAGCGCGCATTCGTTCCAAAAAGGCGCGGGCGAGCGGGGCGCTAACTTTGGCGTGTCCGGGGGAGCGAATATCGCCGTTTTCGTCGACGAACGACGCTTCCGGTTTGCCGAAGTCGTGCGCGAGCGCGGCGAAAAGGACGGCGGCGCGTTCCTCGCCGGTTAGTTTCGGCTCGAAGGCGCGAACGGCTTGCGCGGCTTCGCGGCAGACGGCTTTCGTATGCGTCCAAACGTCGCCTTCCGGGTGCCATTTCGGGTTTTGCGCGCAACCGACGAGCGCTTTCAGCTCCGGAAACGCGTCGAGCCAGCCGGTTTCGCGGAGGACGTCGAGCCCTTTGTCCGGGTAAAGGCTTTTGAGCGCCCACTTTTCCCATTCGCCGTAAATCCGCTCGGGGGAAAGAGTTTCGAATTCGTCGAACACTTCGCGGCAATATTGGATCGTTTGCGCGTCCATTTGAAAACCGAAGCGGGCGGCGAACTGCATTCCTCGGAGGACGCGGAGCGGGTCGTCTTTGAAGGCGGGGCCGGGCGCGCGGAGGATTTGGCGTTTGAGGTCGCCGACGCCGTCGAACGGGTCGCAAAGGGAGCCGTCGCGGCGCATACCGATCGCGTTAACGGTGAAGTCGCGGCGTCCGAACGCTTCCCGCGGGGTAATGTCGGGGTTCGTTTCGACCGAAAAGCCTTTGTGTCCGACGCCGTTTTTCGACTCGCGGCGCGGCAGGGCGACGTCGACGTCGCGACCGACTTTCATCACCCCGAACGATTGGCCGACGAGATCGACGTGAAACGACGGCGCTAAAATATCGCGAATTTGCGAATAACTCAGCCCGTAAACCTCGACGTCGACGTCTTTAGAAGCGACCCCGAGAAGCGCGTCGCGGACGAAACCGCCGACGATAAGGACTTCGGTCGCGCCGCCGGCTTCGAGGAGTTCGACGATTTTGAGGACTTTGGGCGGAACGTAGGGGGGACGCGGGAGCATTGCGATTCTCCGGAGACGAACGGAAAGGAGGACGGCGCCGACGCGAAACGACGCTTTCGTCATTATATATTAATGTCGCTTTTGAGCAAGCGGGGGCGACGCGGAGGACTTCCGGCGTCGGTCGGAGGGCGAAAAGCCGACCGACGCGGCGCGGAAAGGGAAAAATTTTGACGTTTTTTCAAGAAAACGTCAAAAATTGGGCGCGAAAAACTTGAAATTCGCGTTCGTTTCCGGTATCCTGAAGAGAAACCGAGCGAGAACGGCGCGACGTCGGAAGGTTTTTCGATTCGCGACGCGACTCGAACGAAACGACGGACGCAATTTTGAATTTTTGGAATTTTGTTCGATAATCTTTTGCGCTCAGGTCGACGCCGTTCGCTTCGGTTTTTACCGGCTTTTTTGAATTACTTGAATTTCGACCGATATTTTTCGGTCGGTCGAATTGGCTTAATAATCGAGCTTAACCGCTTTTTGCGAAAGGAACCGCCGAATGAAAACGCTGAACGTTTGCATGTTGGGAACCGGGTTTATGGGGCGCGCGCACTCGAACGCCTTCAACCAAGTCGGGCATTTTTTCGATTTGCCCTGCAAGCCGGTCTTGAAAGTTTGTTGCGGCCGCGATAAGGAAAAGCTCGAAAAGTTCCAAAAAACTTGGGGGTACGAAGAGACCGAAACCGATTGGCGCAAGGCGATCGAACGGGACGACGTCGATTTGATCGACGTCGCTTCGCCGAACTTCCTGCATAAAGAGCAAGTGATCGCCGCCGCTAAAGCCGGTAAAATGATTATTTGCGAAAAACCGCTCGCGATGAATTACGCCGAGGCGGTCGAGATGGCCGAAGCGGTCGAAAAAGCCGGCGTCGCGTCGATGGTTTCGTTCTGTTACCGCCGCAACCCGTCGATTTCGCTCTTTAAGCAGCTGGTCGACGAAGGGCGCGTCGGGCGGGCGTTCCACTATCGCGCCGTTTACAACCAAGATTATACGATCAGCCAAAAGGTGCCGGTCGGCGGCGCTTCCCTTTGGCGGCTCGACGCGAACGTCGCCGGGAGCGGCGTTACCGGCGACCTGCTCGCGCACTCGATCGACTGCGCCGAATGGATCAACGGCCCGATTAAGAAGGTCTGCGCGCATACCGAGATTTTCGTTAAGGAACGCGTCAACGCCGTAACCGGCGAAAAAACGCCGATTACGATCGACGACGCCTGCATGTTCCTCGCGATTTTCGAAAACGGGTCGATGGGGACGTTCGAAAGCTCGCGGTACGCTCGCGGACGTAAAAACTTCAACACGATGGAAATCAACGGCGAAAACGGCGCCTGCTACTTTAACCTTGAAGAGCCGGAATACCTGCAATTTTTCCGTTACGCCGACCCGGAAACCGGGCGCAAGGTGGAAGATCACCTCACCGGTTGGCAAAAAATTCTCGTTACGAACTCAGAACATCCGTACATGAATCGGTATTGGGTGCCGGGAACCGTTATTGGTTACGAGCATTACTTTATCAATCAAACCGCCGATTTCCTCCTGCAAGCCTGCGGCGAAACGCCGGTCGCGCCGGTTCCGACGATTCGAGACGCGGTTCGAACGCAAAAGGTTTGCGACGCGGTTCTGCAAAGCGCTCGCGAAGAACGCTGGATTGAAATCTGAGCGAAAACGGGCGTTTGAAAGCGCGACGTTTCGACGAACGCGGTCGGGGGCGCGGATTTCGGCTCCGCTCGACCGCGACGGAGATTTTTTGCCGATTCGCCGGTGGGAAAAGGGGGGATTTCCCGAATATTCCGACGGAATTTTGCGCGTATTTAATTTTCGACGGCGATTTTCGCCCAATTATTCCGGAAGGAGCGTATAATAATAACGGAACGTCGCGACTTTGCGCGTCGCGACGTCGGAGACGTTGACCGACCGGCGGAAAAGTCGGGCGTAAAGCGGAAAGCGACGAGCGTGGCGGCGCCGAATTTTAAAGGAACGACGAAGGATGGGGATTCGCTTTTATTGTCCGAACGGACATAAATTGAACGTTAAATCCGAATTGGCGGGCAAAGTCGGTATTTGTCCGAAATGCCAAGCGCGGATGACGATTCCGACGGAGAGCGTTCGCGAAGCGTCCGGGAGCGCGTCGGGGAAAAATTCGGCGGACGCGACGACCGAAGCGACGAACGGAGACGGCCGCGTCGACGATTCGGCGTTTTCGGCGACGCGAGAAGAGACGACGGAGCAAAACGCGCGTCGCGATTCGAACGAGGAGAACGCGGCGGGCGACGATTCGTCGGGAAAATTCTTTTTGAACGGAGAGCGCGCCGAAGCGGCGTTGGGGGACGTGTTGCGTCGCGCCGTCGACGGCTCCGCTCAATCGGGACGGGGGGCGGCTCGTTTCGACGACGCCGAGCCGTTGCGCGATCCTCGGCTCGTTTGGTACGTCCGGTCGCGCGATAATCAACAGTACGGGCCGGCGACCGGCGACGTGATGGCCGCTTGGATCAACGAGCGTCGCGTCGGGCCGCAAACTCTTGTTTGGCGCGAAGATTGGCCCGCTTGGCAAGAGGCCGGGCGCGTCTTTCCGGAATTGGAGCGCGTTTTCGTCGGCGGAGAAACGACGCCGAGCGAGAATGGGAGCGCGGGCGTCTCGGCGTTCGCGAGTTTGGCCGAAGCGGCGCAAAATTCCGACGCGGCGCGACGTTTCGCGGACGACGAGTCGCGAGCGATGCGGCGGCGGAAGCGGGCGACGAAGACGTTTATCGCGATCGCCGCTTTGATCGCGCTGATTTTGGCTCTTCTGGGCGCGTTGATTTTTGTTTTGATTCGCGATTAGCGGCGCCGTTAACGCTCTTTGTGCGAGAAAAAACGCGGCGAACGGAAAATAATTCGATTTCGGAAGAGAATTTAAGAAACGGGCGCTTGTTGAAAATTGAAGAGACGTTATAATAAACGTCAAGCGAGAGTCGGCGTTTGGCTTCTCCGCTTCGCGGGTATGGTGGAACTGGCAGACACGTCGGATTTAGGTTCCGATGCGCTTCGCGCGTGGAGGTTCGAGTCCTCTTACCCGCATCTTATTTCTTTTGGCCGATTATGTATTTTGAAAACGAAGCGTTTTTTCTTTTTTGAAACGCGCTAAGGCGGTCGACAAAGGTCAACGTCGCCGACGAACGATGAAAACAACGAACGTTTCGGCGACGCCGGGGCTCGGCGATTGGCGAACTTGGGCGCGAAACGAGGCGCGCGGTTGGCGAATATGGGAAGTCGCTTGGTTGTCGGCGTGTTGCGCGATCATTCTTGGGCTCGCGTTTTACTGGAACGAAGGGCCGCTTGGGATGATTTCGGCGGTTTGCGGCGCGGCTTACGTCGTGTTGATCGGGAAGGGGAAGACAAGCGCGTATCTTTTCGGCGTCGTCAACGTCTTGGCGTATTCTTGGATTGCCTTTGAGGCGCGGTATTTCGGCGAGGTAACGCTGAACTTGGCGTATTACTTGCCGACGCAACTGCTCGGGTTTTACTTGGGGAACCGAAACGCGAATCCCGAGACCGGCGAGATGGGGAAACGACGCGCAAGTCGAGGAACGGCGGCGTTTGGAGCGTTGGCGATCGCGTTGGGGACGGCGGTTTACGGCGAGTTTTTGCGACGAATCGGAGGCGACGCTCCCTTTGTCGACGCGTTGACGACCGTCGCTTCGGTCGTCGCGATGTTGGCGACGCTGAAAATGTTCGTCGAGCAATGGGCGATTTGGTTTCTCGTTAATTCCGTAACGATTTTTCTTTGGGCGCGCGCTTTCTGGAACGGCGAGGAAAACGCCGGAGCGACGCTCGTTATGTGGGCGCTCTATTGGGCGAACGCCGTCGTGATGTGGGCAAAATGGGAAATCGAGCTAAGACGCGCCGAAAAAACGGGCGTTTCCTCTTGACGTTTTCTTTCGACGTGTCTTTTGACGTTCTTTTGACGTTCTTTTGACGTTCCTTTCGACGTTCCTTTCGACGTTGCGCGAAAATTTTGCGTAATTTCTCTAATTTGACTCCGGCGAGGTAAAAAAGTCGCGACGAGAGCCGTCTTTAAATTAGGCGGCGAAAACGAAATTCAAGAGGAGAAACGAAAATGCGAAATCGGTTCAAAGATTTGGAAAGCGGCGCCGTTTTTCGGCTGGCGGACGAAGCGTCTTATTTGGACGGCGAGATAACGAGTCGAACGTTGGCGCAAAACGTCGGAACGCGCTTGACGCTTTTCGCGGTCGAACGGGGCGAATCGCTCGAAACGAACGTCGTCGAGGCGGACGCGCTCGCGCTCTGCTTGGAGGGCGTCGGGCGAATAACGGTCGACGGCGTCGAACATACGGTCGAAGCGGGGGAGTCGCTCGTGATTCCGGCCGGGACGCCTCGTTCGATCGGGGCGCGCGAACGCACTAAAATTCTTTTAATCGATATATTTTAACGCCGCGTTAAGAAAAGCGGAGAAAGAAAAACGCCGCGTCCTCTCGGAACGCGGCGTTTTTTCGGAGCGGGAGCGGTTAAGCGCAAGGGCGAAACGCCCGCCAACCTGGCAAAATCGTTAAATCCGAATCAGATTTGCGGGATTTTGCGGTACTTCGAGCGGCGGTTCTCGACGCGACTCGGGTCTTCGGCGCGCAACGCTTCTTCGTAAGCGGAGAAGTCGCCTTCGAACCAACGCGTTTTGCCGTTTCCTTCGAACGCGAGAATGTGCGTGCAAATGCGGTCGAGGAAGAAACGGTCGTGGCTGACGACGATCGCGCAACCCGGGAATTCGAGGATCGCTTGCTCCAGCACCCGCATCGTCCCGACGTCAAGGTCGTTCGTCGGTTCGTCGAGGAGAAGGAGGTTGCCGCCGCGTTTCAGGAGCTTCGCCAAGTGAACGCGGTTCCGCTCGCCGCCGGAGCAGACGCCGACGAGACGCTGCTGTTGCGAGCCGCGGAAGTTGAAGCGGCTGACGTAAGCGCGGCTGTTCATTTCGATCGGGCCGAGTTCAATGCGGTCGCGACCGTCCGTAATTTCTTCAAAGACGGTGTTTTCCGGGTTCAACGCGTCGCGGTGCTGGTCGACGTAAGCGAGTTGAACCGTTTCGCCGAGTTCGATTTTCCCGGCGTCCGGCGTTTCGTCGCCGACGATCATGCGGAAAAGGGTCGATTTCCCGACGCCGTTCGGGCCGACGACGCCGACGACCGCGCCGCGGGGGACGATGAACGAAACGTCGTCGAGAAGCGTCGTTTTGACGCCGCCGATATCGTAACTTTTCGAGAGGCCGTCGACGACGAGAACCTTTTCGCCGAGGCGCGGGCCCGGGGCGATTTGGATGATCGCGTCGCTTTTATCGTCGAGTTTTTGCTCGGCGGCGAGCTTCTCGTAAGAGTTGACGCGCGCTTGGTTCTTTTGCAGACGACCCTTGTGCGCCGTTTGAATCCATTCGAGTTCGCGCTTGAGGGTCTTTTGACGTTGCGACTCTTGCTTTTCGGCGACGCGGAGAAGCTCCGCTTTTTGCGCCAGCCAAGACGAATAGTTGCCTTCGAACGGAAGACCGCGCGAATTGTCGATTTCGAGAATCCACTTCGTGATGTTGTCGAGGAAGTAGCGGTCGTGCGTAACGATAATGACGGTGCCGCGATAGTCGCGAAGGGCGCCTTCGAGCCAATGAACCGTTTCCGCGTCGAGGTGGTTCGTCGGTTCGTCGAGGAGAAGGAGGTCGGGTTGTTCGAGGAGCGCTTGGCAAAGGGCGACGCGGCGGCGTTCCCCTCCGGAGAGTTGGCGGACGATCGCGTCGTCCGGCGGGAGGACGAGCGCGTCGGCGGCGACGTCGATTTTGCGGTCGAGTTCCCAACCGTCGACGGCGTCGATTTCTTCTTGGAGCGTTCCCATTTCCTCCATCAGCTTGTCGAAGTTGTCCGCTTGGTCGGGATCGCCCATCAAGATCGAAATTTCGTTGAAACGGTCGATTTTCGCTTGAATCGGCGCGACGGCTTTCGCGACGTTCTCGCGGACGGTCGCGTCGAGGTCGAGTTCCGGCTCTTGAGCGACGTATTTGCAGGTCATCCCTTTGACGAACTTGACTTCGCCGTCGATATCTTTGTCGATTTGCGCCATAATCTTCAAGAGCGTCGACTTCCCGGCGCCGTTTTCGCCGACGACGCCGATTTTCGCGCCGTAATAGAAGGACAAGCTGATGTTTTGGAGAATCGTTTTGTCTCCGAATCGCTTCGAAACGCGATTCATTTCAAAGATAAAGTGCGGCGCCATCGTCGGGGTTCCGTTCGTTGTTTTACGGGGTGAGCGAAGCAAAATGTCGAAGGCGCGTCGGCGTTTCGAAGCGAAAGCGCGCCGAGCGCGAACTCAAGCGAAAAGTCGCGCTTTGCAACTTCTCGCCGCTTTTATTATAATCGAAGCCGGCGTTCGTCCAAGGGGGCGGGCGTTATTTTTTTGAAAAGGCGGCGACGGAACGAGCCGAAACGGCCTTAGAACGGCGTTGGAGGCGAGCGAGTTTAAAAGATTTGAATGTCGGCGCTTGAATTCAAAAATCAAAGAGTGAGCGAAGCGGAGGGAATAAAAGTCGCTTTTGATTTTTAGAAAACGGTTTCGGTAATCTAATAAGCAAAGAGAAAACGGCGAGCCGGGCGCGTTGACGGACGGCGTTTTTCGGATATAATATTAATAACGGTAAAACGGCCGGTAAAAACGGCGTCGACGCGGCGCGCGAGCGCGGAGTCGACGGTCGTTTCGCGGTTTCTCTCGACATTTTCTCCATTTTCTCCGTTCAAAACGACAGACGAACGACAAAGGACGACCCGATGAATTACTCCGAAAGCAAAGCGGCGGCTTTTTTGCAAGATTACGCGCGGCAGGTCGCGACCGACTTAATGCGCTCTAACTTCGAGACGTTGGCGAAAATCGCCGGGCTGATCTTGGCGACGAAGAAAAACGGGAAGCGCGTTTACACGGCGGGGAACGGCGGGAGCGCGGCGACGGCGTCGCATATGTGCAACGACCTAATGAAGGGCGCCCGCGTTCTCGGCCGCGAAGGCTTCCGCGCCGTCTGTTTGAACGACTCGACGCCGATCGTAACCTGTTTGGCGAACGACTTTGCGTACGAGGATATTTACTCGATTCAGCTGCGAACGTACGCCGACCCGGGCGACCTTTTGATCGTTTTTAGCGGAAGCGGGAACTCGCCGAACATTGTGAAGGGACTCCAAACCGCGAAGGAAATGGGGTTGACGACGATCGGTTTCGGCGGGCGCGACGGCGGGAAAATGAAGGCGTTTTGCGACGAAATTCTGATCGCGCCGACCGACTCGATGGAACAGCTCGAAGATATGCATATGCTGTACGAACACGCGATCGTGTCGCTGATGCAAAAGGTCGCGCCGTTGAACTTCGACGTCGAAGTTTTGCGCTATCGCAAGGCCGGAACGAAGATTAAGGCGGCGTTTTTCGACTTCGACGGGACGGTCGCGACGTTGCGTCAAGGTTGGCAAGACGCGGTAACGGCGGAGGCTTGCGCGACGCTGTCGGAGATTCCGGGCGTTTCGGCGGCGGACGTCGAGCCGATCGTGCGGGCGTACATTGAGAAGGAGACCGGGCGCCCGATGATCGCGCTCGGCGAACACTTGGCGGAGGAGGTCGCGAAGCGCGGCGGAACGCCGAAAGCGCCGATCGTTTACAAGGAGGAATACGACGTCGTTCTCGACCGCTTGGTCGCGGCGAAGTTCGCGGGGCTCGAAAGCGGCGAAAAGACGGTCGACGACTTGGTTTTGCCGGGCTTGATTCGTTTCTTGGAGCTGTTGATGGCGAACGGCGTCGCGCTCTACTTGGCGAGCGGAACCGACGAAAAACGCTTAACTTCCGAATGCGAACGGCTCGGCT
>JAFSFF010000471.1 GCA_017435375.1 Thermoguttaceae bacterium | reverse complement strand
ACTTCGCCCGTTTCGAGGTCGATAACGCGCGCCGCCGAACAAGAATAAGAGACGTTGGCGCGTTTGTCGGTAATGCGACCCGCGACGACGTAACGGCGACCGTCCGGCGTCAACTCGGCGCAAAACGGCTCGCGCCCGACGTCCCAACGCCGCTCGACTTTGCCGGTCGCCGCGTCGATTTCGAGCGCCGCGCCTTCGAACTGGAGCGTCGCGTAAACGAGTTCGCGACCGTCGCCGGTTCGTTTGACCGAAACGTCGCTCGGCGTGTGCCCGATCGGGTAATCGGCGACGACGCGAAGCGGAAGCGGCGTCGGGGCGGTTTGCGCGTCGGCGGCGTCGGCGTCGGCGTTTTCCGGCGCTTGCGCGATTTCGACGATCGCGAGACGACCTTGATGACCGCCGCCGACGATCGCGATTTTCGTTTCGCCCGGGAAAAAGCGCATTTTGTTCGGCTTGAACGGGAGCGGAATCGACTCGGCGTTCGCCGTTCCGTCGGCGCGAACGCGGCGGAGGCGGCCCGCGTCGCCCTCGGCGACGTAAAAATACGTCCCGGCTTTGTCGAGGAGGAAATCGGACGGCCCGACGTAATTTTCGACGTCTTCGGCGGTTTGACCGTCCGGAATCGGCGCGTCCGGGCCGTTGAACGCGGAGTAAATCGAGTAAATGTTTTGCGCGAAAGCGGAAGGGGGCGCCGTCGAGCCGACCGCGAAGAAAGCGGCGAGCGCGACGCCGACGAGCAAACGGGCGGCGGAAAACGTCGTGCGCATAGCGAGATTCCTAAGTTGGCGGGTGGTGAGGTCGTTGGTTTCGTTAAACTAATAGCGGAGCGTCGGCGAAAGAACCGCGCGTCCGGCGTCGATTTTCCCCCTATTATAGCGCCCCGACGCGGGAATTAAAAGCGGGCGAGTCGAGATTTTTCGAAACGCTCTTGGAAGCGTCGACGTTTCGTATATAATATAACGACAAAAACGGCGAGAAACGCGTCGAGGCGACGACTTGAGCGGCGTTTGATTTTTTGAAGGCGGCGTCGATAATATCTTTTCGTTGCAGAAGAAGAAAGTCGCGGCGTTTTTCGGCGTTTTCAAACGGCGGTCGGCGTTGCGAAATGAAAAAAGCGCGAATTTTAAATAATCAAAAAAGAGAAAACAAAGACAAGAAGTAAAGAAGGAAAGGAACGACGCGAATGAACGAGGCGCGAAAAGAAACGGAAACGGTCGCCGCGACGTCGGAAGCGGCGGAAACGGGGGGCGCGGTTATTTTCGGGCGGCGTTGGAGCGACGAGGCGATCGGGTTCGCGAGCGCGCTGATTTCGGCGCCGTGCTATAGCGCGTCGCTTTTCTGTATGCGCGGCTTGACCGAGTATTCGGACGTCAGCTCCGACTGGTCGCTCGTCGTAAAGGAAATGACGACGGTGATTTGCGTCGCGCCGTTTATCGTCGTTCAATGGTTGCGCGGACGGTACCGCTTCCCGACGGCGGCGGTCGTCGCGCTTCTTCTCGGCGCCGGGTTTATGTGTCAATTTGTCGGCGCGCGACCGCATTTTTGGTCGTACGCGGCGATCGGCTTGGCGCTCGCGACGCCCTTGGTGCAAGCGTTGCAGCTGATCGGAACGTCGGCGATCGGCGCGTTTTGGCTCAAGGAGAAAGTAACGAAAACGAAAGCGGCGGCGATTTTGACGCTGATTTTGGCCGTTTCGCTCCTGGGGTTGAGTCAAGCGGGGGACGGAACCGGCGAAATCGCGGGGCGGCAAATGCGAATCGGGTTCGGGCTCTTTTGCGTTTTTTGCGCCGCGCTCGGGTATTCGACGCAAATGACGATGATGCGCAAAGCGTTGCGCGACCGAACGTTGGACGGCAAAGCGGGCGCGGTTCGAACGCCGACGACGTTGGCGATGGTAACCGTAACCGGCGTCGGGGCGGTTATTTTCGCAACGTTTTTGACGCTCGAACGAGGCGTCGGAGCGTTTTTTGCGCCGCCCGCCGCTTGTTGGGGGCTCGCGCTCGGAGCCGGCGTCGCGAATATGATCGGCTTTTACTTCCAAATCGAAGGGATTCGGCGGATTTACGCGTCGAAATCGACGCTCGTCGCCGCGTCGCAAACGCTGGTTTTGTCGGTTTTAGGAATCGCGTTTTTCGGCGAGCCGTTGAACGCGGCGGTCGTCGGCGGCTTGGTTTTGGTCGCGGTTGGCGTCGGCTTGGCGGGGTTCTCGAAGTAGCGCCGCTTGGGAAAATGCGGGAGCGCGGCGGCGTTTGATTTTTTGAAAAATGTTTGAAAAGACAAGAGAGCTGGAAAGACGCGATGGACTGGACGTTGACGACCGACCGAACGGCTTGGGAAGCGGCCGCCGCCGTCGCGATTTTGCTTTTTTGCGGCGTCGGCGCGTCGGTATTTTTGAAAACGTCGAAAAATGTCGCGATTTTGCGTTTCTGTTTTCTTTTGGCGGCGGCGACGCTCTTTTTCGACCCGATTTTAACGCGTCGCGTCGAGGAAAAGCCGACCGTCGTTTTGACGTTGGACGATTCCGCGAGCGTTCGGCGACCGTTGGACGTCGGCGGAACCGTCGGCGTCGAAACGGTTTGGACGCGTTGCGTTTCGTTGGCAAGGGCGGCGGAAGACGCGGCGCGGCGTCGCGGTTTTGCGATCGAGTTGCGAACTCTTTCCGGTCGAACGGGCGCGTCGTTTGAGGAACTTGGCGGACTCGGAACGCCGTCGTCGCCGACGTCGCCTTTGTCGGAGTTGGCGGCAAACGGCGCGTCGCGGCGGCTTGAAGACGGGGATAAGAACGTCGACAAACGGCGCGAACGGATTTTGCTGTTTTCGGACGGGATTCAAAACGGAGGGAACGAGCCGATCGAAGACGCGACGAAGGTTGACGGCGAAAAGGAAAGCGACTCCGGCGGCGAAAGCAAAAGCGGGGCGCCCGTCGACGCGGTCGCGGTCGGCGTTTCGACGGGGAAACTCGATTGGCGTTGGGGCGTCGTCGACGCGTCGTCGACCGTTTATCCGGGGGGCGTCGCGTCGTTGCGGGCCGAGTTGCGACTTAAAAACGGCGCTTCGGAAACGTCGACGGCGCAAGAAGATAAGCGAGAAGAGGAAAAGGACGGCGAGCGCTGCGGAACGCGGCGCGCCGTCGTTCGGCTTTGGGAAACGTCCGCCGAAAGAAACGGCGAAAAAAAGACGGCGAACGCGGCGACGAACGCGGCGGAGTCGGCGAAACTCGTTTGGGAACGCGTCGTCGACGTTGAAATCGACGCGAACGGAAACGGCGTCGTTCAAGTCGAGCGCGAGTGGAAGCCGGAGAAAAACGGCGTCTTCGATTATTTTCTTTTTGTCGCGGATTTCGAAGACGCGGAGAAGTCGGTCGCAAATTGGGACGCGAACGCCGAAAATTTTAGCGCGTTTGAATTTATTGAATTTTGTTTGGTTAATAACGCAACGCGGTTTCGCGTCGAAGCGAAGTCGAAAAAGCTCGACGTTCTTTTGGTCGACGACGCGCCTCGTTACGAATATCGATATTTGCGCGAATTGTTGCGGCGCGAAGAGGGCGTCGCGCTGAAAACGCTTCTTTTTAGCGTCGACGACGCGGTTCGCGAAGGGGACGAAACGGCGCTCGCGCTTCGCGATTTGAGTCGGCGGCGGTTGGCGGAGTTCGACGCGATTTTGATCGGCGACGTTCCGTTCGAACGCTGGGCCGGGAAAGCGCAAACGCTCGTCGACGTCGCGACGCAAGACGAGAGCGAAACGTCGATTTGGCTTCTCGGCGGCGCGAAAACGTTTCAAGTTGGAGAAAGCGGCGAAAGTTTGACGGCTTTGCTCGCTCCGAATTTGTTGAACGGGGAAAGTAAGGCAAACGGCGAAGAGGCAACGGACGGGATTTGGCGGCTCGCGCCGACGCCGCGCGGTCGCGAGATTTTCGCCGGGTTGGCCGGCTTTTGGGCGGCGCTCGACGCGAACGAAACGGGAAACGACGTCGAGTTGACCCGCGTTTGGGACGGTTGGGCGCCGGGCGTCGGGGCGGAGACGCTTTTCAACGCTCGAAACGCTTCGACGGAGCGCGAAACGCCCCTCTTCGTCGTCTCGACGTTGGGAAAAAACAAGGTCTTGGCGCAAGGAACGGACGAACTTTGGCGACTTCGAACGCTCGGCGACAAAACGATTTACCGCCGTTTCGTTTTGCGGGCGCTCGAGTTTTTGACCGACGGCGGCGACGCGGAGCAGGCGGAGGACGCGGCGCTTGCGAACGCTTCGTCGGCGGAAGAGTCGGCGGGCGGTTCGGCGGAAAGCGAGGAAAGCGAGGAGAGCGGGGAAGGCGGAAACGGCGCGACGTTCGATTCCGGCGTCGAAAAAAGAAAAATCAAAAACGTCGAAAAAACGCGGGCGGAACTCGCGCTCGAAACGCAAGACGTCGCGGCGCGCGTCGACGTTCTGCAAGAACTCGCGCGAACGACCGGCGGCGAAACGCTCGACTTGCGCGACCTCGACGAGGAAGCGGCGCGAGCGGCGGCGACGGCGTTTTTCGAGCGGCGTTTCGGCGAATATCCGAACGTCGTCGCCGAGCGGTCGACGCGGACGCCGGGAAAAAATTGGCTTTTCGCGACGCTTTTCGTCTTTTGGGGCGTCGCTTGGGCGCTCGAACGACGGCTCGACGGGAACGCTCGAGCGGAGTGATTGGGAAAAGCGGGTGAAATAGGGCGTTGGGGCGGGAACGGCGGTTTAGCGCGTCGAGAAAAGCGAGAAAAAAGAAAAAAAGTCGGCGAAAATCGACTCGAAGGGTTGTTTTTCGGGTTTGAAAGCGCTATAATCGACAAAATAACGGTTCGAAGCGTTTTTGTGCGCCGGAGCCGGAGCGTTTTCGCTTGAATTTTTGCGTCGAACGACGCGGATTTTAACGTTAAAATTGTTATCGCTTCGCCAATCTGACCTTCGCTTGGCGGAAGTCGGGTCGGCGGGGCGCGTTTGTCGCAAAGGACGCGGTTTGGACGTTTCGACGAGACAAAGCAAGTCGAGCGTCGAGACGCGTCGCCAACGCTAAGGACGAACATTATGACGAAACTATTTTCTGTCGCGGCGCTTGCGTCGTCGGCTCTGCTCGCGTCGTTATTAATGACGGCGCCCAACGTCGCGAACGCCGCGGACGTTCAAACGGTCGTTAAGGGCTGGGCGAACAACCAATCGGCGTTCAACGAGACGTCGGTCGAAATCGCCGAATTGGCGGATTTGAATTTGCTTGAGTTTCCGGGCGCGAAGTTGGTCGTCGCCGACCAAGTCGACTCGCCGCAATATTTGACGGACGGTTCCGCGGGAACGCTCGGCGGCGCCGGTCGCGTCGCGACGAACGGGGCTCCGTCTCGCGTCGTTTATTATCTCGGCAAACCGCGCTCGATCTCGGCGATTCGCGTTTTTACCGGGAATATCGACGCTCGCGGGAACCAGGACTTTGAAATCCGTCTCGCGAACAACGCCGCGAATCCGGGCCAACAGCCGAAGTTCCCGGAAGCGCCGACCTTCACCTCCGGCGATAAAGTCGTCGGCGGCAACGGCGGCGGTTATATGACGTCTTACGAAGGCGCGAACGGCGGCTTGATCGACGACCAAACTTACGACTGGATCGAATTCAAACTTTGGCGCACTTACAACGTCAAAGCGGGCGAGCCGGGCAAAGCGCAAAGCGCCGCGACGAGCTGGGGTTCCGTCGTCGAATTGCAAGTTCTCGGCGATCCGAACGACCCGAAACTATTCGCGTCGGAAGACGAACGCGCCGATTGGCTCGCGAAGCGCGCCGCGCGCAAGGTCGAAGCCGAACTGAACAAACTCGGCCCGGACGTCGCGTTCGCGGTCAAAAACCTCGAATCGCTGCGCCTCGCCATCGACGATATGATCGCCAACTACCCGGACGAATTTGAAGAAGCCGGGTATATGGAGCGTTGGGAAGAGTTCCGCGACCGTTTCGCCGCCGAGAAGACCGACGCCGCGAAGATCGTCGAAATCGCTAAAGAATACGACGCGTTCCGCCGCGAAGTGTTGCTCGCGCACCCGGTTTTCGAGTTCGACAACATTCTGCTCCGCAAAACGAAGAATCCGGCGCTGATGCCGAACTGGATTTCGAACGCGTCGCGCGGCAAGGGCAAATACGACGATTCGCTCGTTACCCTTAGCGTCGCCGATATGAAAGCGCCGCTCAAGGAAATTACGAAGGGGCGCAAAGAATCGTTCATCGGCGATATTTCGCTCCACTGGGACGCCGACCGCTGCCTCGTTACCGCGCTTTCGGACTCCGGCGTTTGGCAAATTTTCGAATGCAACCTTGAAGACGGCTCGCTCCGTCAAGTTACGCCGGAAATGGGCGGCGACGTCAACAACGTCGAAGGCTGCTACGTTCCGGACGGTTCGACCCTCTTCGTTTCCACCGCGTCGATGATGGGCGTTCCGTGCATCGGCGGTTCCGACGTCGTCGGCAACATTTACCGTCTCGAAGCGGACGGCAAAACGGTTCGTCAGCTGACGTTCGAACAAGACCAAGACTGGTGCCCGACGATTCTTCCGAACGGTCGTATTCTTTACCTCCGTTGGGAATACGTCGACATCACGCACTATTACTCGCGCTATCTCTTCACGATGAACCCGGACGGCACGAACCAAGTCGAGCATTACGGGAGCGGCGGTTATTGGCCGAACAGCTTGTTCTACGCGAAACCGCTTCCGGGGCAATCGTCGAAATTCGTCGCGATCGTTACCGGCCACCACGGCGTCGCTCGCGAAGGCGAACTCGTTCTCTTCGACCCGTCGAAGGGGCGCAAGGAAACGACCGGCGTTATCCAACGCATCCCGGGTCGCGACAATCCGCCGGCCAACGTTACGGTCGACCAACTCGTCGACAATTCTTGGCCGAAATTCCTCTTCCCGTATCCGCTCGACGACCAACGTTTCCTCGTGTCGTGCCGTATGAAGCCGTCCGATCCTTGGGGGCTTTACCTCGTCGACACGTTCGACAATATGGTCTGCCTGCGCTTGGAAGAAGGCTACCACCTCCTCGAGCCGACCGCGTTGATTCCGACCGACGAACCGACGACGATTCCGGACCGCACCGTTCCGGGCCAAAAAGACTCGAACGTCTTCATCACCGACGTTTACTTCGGCCAAGGTCTCCCGAACGTTCCGAAGGGAATCGTCAAAAAACTGCGCGTTTACGCCGTTAGCTACGGTTACCGCGGCGTCGGCGGGCACGACGTCTTCGGCGTCGAAAGCTGCTGGGACGGTCGCCGTCTCCTCGGCGAAGTTCCGGTTTACGAAGACGGAAGCGCGTCGTTCAAGATTCCGGCGAACACCCCGGTCGTTCTGCAACCGCTCGACGCGGAGGGCGCCGCCGTCCAAACGATGCGGTCTTGGTTCGTCGGCATGCCGGGCGAAAACCAATCGT
>JAFSFF010000470.1 GCA_017435375.1 Thermoguttaceae bacterium | reverse complement strand
TATCAACGCCGCCGTCCGTATGCGCGGACTCCGTTACAGCCAATTCATCAGCGGTCTGAAAAAGGCCAACATCGTTCTCGACCGTAAAATGCTCGCCGATATGGCGGTCGCCGACCCGGTCGCGTTCGATAAAGTCGTCGACTTGGCGAAAGCCGCTCTCTAATCGGAGCGCAACGCGTCGAGCGTTTGAATTTCAAACGTAACGCGCGAATTTTGAAACGCGTCGCGATTTTTGTCGCGCCGCGTTTTTTTATTTCTTGACGTCGGAGAACAAAATTTGATTAAAAACGGTATTTTTTCCGAAAAAGACGCGATTTTCTTTTCGCTCTCTTTATAATATAAGGAAAGCGTTAAAACGCGGCGACGAAGCGCGGCGTTGCGAGCGAAAGTCGAAACGGGGGAAAAATGAGCGCGTTTTTTTTCGAATATTGGGGTTATTTGGCGTTTCCGACGGCGTTCGCGCTTCCGACGACGGCGGCGCTTTTCTTTCGAACGTATCCGACTCGGCGCGCGTTGGCGGCGTTTGCGCTTCCGACGTTCGCGTCTCTTGTTTTTTTCGCGGTTCTCGCGGCGGACGGCGACGGTTGGTCGAAGGGCGCGGGCGTCGGAGGGCGGTTTGTCGCGGCGCTCGATTTGATTGTCGCGGCGCTTTTGGCGTTCGACTGGGCGACGGTCGTTCGAGCCGGTCGCGATTTGACGGCGGCGCGAAAGGCGGAGCCGGTCGCGTCGGTCGGCGTCGCGAGCGACGTCGAGTTGACGATTGAAAACCGCTCTCCGCGCGCCGTTTCGTTGGAGGTTGTCGACGATTCGAATCCGAACGCCGACGCGTTGGCGCCGCGCGACGAAAAAGAGGCGTTTTGGGAGTCGGAAGAAGACGCGATTCGCTTGGAAGACGGGGCGCGTTTTGAAATGCGAACGATTCCCGGCGGTCAAAAGGAGACGTTGCGCTATCGGTTGCGTTGGAATCGGCGCGGCGAGCGCTCGCTGGAGTTTGTCGCGCTTCGACTGGTCGGGCGGTTCGGGTTTTGGAGTCGATATTTGCGCCTTCCTTGCTCGACGACGTTTCGCGCTTACCCGAATTTGCGCCGGTTGGCGAGTTTTGAAACGTTGGGGCGCGCCGGTTCGCAAACGCTTCTCGGAGTGCGACGAACCCGAACGGTCGGGCAAAACGACGAGTTCGAGCGTCTCCGCGATTACGAAGAGGGCGATCAGTATAAATTTATCGATTGGAGAGCGACGGCGAAGCGCGATAAGTTGACGACGCGCGTCTTCCAAACGTCGAAAAATCAACGAATCGTCTTGGCGATCGACGCCGGGCGGACGACGACAAATCGCGCGAGCGGCGTTTCTTTTTTTGACGCGGCGCTCAATTCGACGTTGGCGCTGGCTTATCTCGCGCTAAAACAAGGGGACGAAGTCGGTTGCTTGGTTTTCTCCGACGAAGCGAAGCGATACGTCGCGCCGCGAGGCGGGATGGCGCAGATGAACGCGTTAATCCGCGGGCTTTACGACGTCTTTCCGGAACGGGTCGAGTCGCGATACGACCGCGCTTTCGCTTATTTAGCGTCGCGGTTAAGGAAACGTTCGCTGGTAGTGTTGGCGACGAACGTAATGGACGAACGGAACGCGGAGCAGATCGAGCGCGTCGCGACGAGTTTGACCGGCAAACATCTGCCGTTGGGACTTTTTTTTCGCGACCGTTCGTTGTTCGACGCGATCGAACGTTGGGAGAAGCGGGAAAGAGAGGCGAGGTCGGCGACGGAGAGCGCGACGGCGGCGGACGCCTCCGCTCCGGCGGACGCGAACGGAGCGAAAAAAGGCGGACGGTTCGACTTAGGTTGGCTGCGTCGCGAAACCGGCGGCGACGACGAAATCGAGCGTTTTCTTTTGCGGGAAACGCGACCCGAGGACGCGACGGACGACGAGTTATTTTATCGAGCGAGCGCGGCGGCGGAAATTCTCAACTGGCGGCGGCGAACGTTGCGTCGGCTCGAAGCGCGCGGAGCGTTGACGCTCGACGTTTTTCCGGAGGACGCGGCGGCGCCGTTGATCAATAAATATTTGGAGGTGAAAGCGCGTCGGCTTCTTTGATTTAGCGAAATTGGGAAAAAAGGCCGTTGAAGCGGCGGTAAGGCGCGCGGTTTAGGCAAATTTGAACGAGGTTGGGAAGGAGCAAAAAAGAGGCGGGGCGATGACGAGAAAGAAAATAACGAAGCGCGATATGCGGGTGATCGTCGAGTCGGTCGCGTTGAAATTCGAGCGTCGGCCCGAGACGCGGGGGAACTCGATTTTGCGCGAAGTGTTCGAAGCGTCGCGGCTCCTCGACTTGCGCGAATATTTGACGAACGAAGACGCGATAACCGCCGCGAAGTTAATTCAAGAGCGTTTTCCCGATTCGCCGCTTCTTTTCTCCCGCGAACCGGCGCCGGGAGCCGAAGCGCCGTTCAAGCCCGAGCCGAAATTCCGCAACCGATTTTAACGGACGAAGGACGTCGACGCGGAACGAGAAGAAACGCAAAACGGTTTCGACGGCGACGCGGCGAGTAAAACGCGACGCAAACCGTCAAAACCGTTTTTATCGTTTAATTTTGTCGCTCGACGCGCCAACGAAGCGGAAGTCGAGCGTTTTTTGCAAAAGCGTTAGTTTTGCTTCATCGCGGCGGCGAGAATCGCGCTCGTCGACGGACGCATGATGCGCGGGTCGACTTGTTCGCCTTGTTGGAGCGTTGCGCGAACCGCTTTGCCGGAGATGAAGACCGGTTTTTCGTCCGCGTGATTTTC
>JAFSFF010000469.1 GCA_017435375.1 Thermoguttaceae bacterium | reverse complement strand
CGGCGCAACGCTTTAAGGGACGCGTCGACGACCCGTTCCGCGTCGAGCCAAAGGAAATTCGGGACGGTTTCTTTGATCGTCGAAAAGCGCATCGTCTCCGCGTCGTGAAAGCCGGTGCGACTGAAACCGGGACAAAGCGCCTGGACGCGGACGCCGATCGGGCCGACGTCGCATTGGAGCGAGCGCGAAAAGCTGATAATAAACGCTTTAGTCGCGGTGTAATCGGCGGCGCCGTCTCCGGCGAGGAACCCGGCGACCGACGCGACGTTGACGATAAAACCGGCGCCGCGCTTCTTGTTTTGCGCTTTCATCGGAATCAGCGCGGCGCGAGTCAGCCGCATCGTCGCGAGGCAGTGCGTCTGAATCATCGCCGTTTCGACGTCGAGAAAAACGTCCGGAAATCGTTGGTTCCCGCCGAACCCGGCGTTGTTGACGAGGTAACGGAGCGTCGGGAGCGACTCCAAGCGGCGTTCGACCTTTTCGACTTCGTCGAGTTTCGAGAGGTCGGCGACGAGCGTTTCGACCGCGACGCCGAATTGGGCGGTCAGGTCGGCGGCGATTTCGTCGAGGAGGGCGCCGCGTCGAGCGACGAGGAGGAGGTCGCAACCTTCGGCGGCCAAACGTCTTGCGTAAATTTTGCCGAAACCGCTCGAAGCGCCGGTGATCGCGGCGACGGGGCGGCTGTTTTCTCCGATGGGCATTGTTCTTCCCTTTCGATTTCTTGACCGTTAGGTTAAATTGAGCGGGCGGGGGAAAATAGGTTGACCGCGCCGCGCTTTGCGTCGACTTGGCGGGGTTGTTTATTCGCCGTTTTTTCTCCAAATTAACGTCGACGTTGGGACGCGACCGACGCGAGGCCGTTTCCGACGTCGCGTTTTTCAATCGAACGGCGACGAGGAATCGACGTTGGAGGGGACGGCGGCGTTCTTGACGCGGCGTTCGAGCCTTAAAGTCGCCGCGTCCGGAAAAGTCAACCGGACGTCGCCGGGAAATTGCGGTTCGGCGCGGCGGTCGAGCGGCGTTTTTAGGACGGCGGCGGCTAGGCGGCGCCATTCGGCGGCGCCCATCGCGGCGAGCGGCCAATTCCGGTCGCGCCAAATTTGCCGAAAATAACGGCGAACGAGCGGTTCCGGCGCCGCGCGCAACGGTTCGAGCGGCAACATAACGACGTCGGGCGAAGACGCGTTGTTTGCGTTGTTTGCGTTATTTATATTGTTTACGTTGTTTGCGGCGTTTGCGTCGTTGGGGGAAGCGTCCGGAACGCCGAGCGCGTCGAGCGTTCGGGCGAAAAGCGCGTCGCGGCGCTTCGCGGCGGCGATTTTCGCGTCGAGCGGAGCGGTTTGCGCGTCGAAAAAAGTTTCCGTTTCGGCGGCGAGTTCCGACAACCGCAAAAGCGCGCTCTCCCAACGCCCGGGAAAAATCGACTCGAGAAGGGGCGCCAACTCGTTGCGGATTCGGTTGCGAGCGTATCGCGGCGACGCGTTCGAGGAGTCGACGCGGTACGGTTGGTTAAGCTGGGCTAAATAGGCGAGAATTTCGGCGCGTCCAACGGCGAGAAGCGGGCGAATCAGGACGAGCGCTTCGTCGAGCGGTCGAACCGCCGGGACGCCGCGCAAACCGTCGAACCCGGCGCCGCGGAACAAACGGAAAAGGAGCGTTTCGAGCTGGTCGTCTCGATGGTGCGCCGTCGCGAGATAACGGGCGCTTCCCGCTTTTGCCGCGTCGACGAGCGCCCGATAACGCAACGTTCGCGCCGCGCTCTCCCAACTCCCTTGCCGCCGCGCCTCCGCCTCCAACTCGGCGGGATCGAGCGTTCGGCGAAAAAAATCGACGCCGAGTTCCGCCGCCAACGCCTCGACGAACGCGACGTCGCCGTCCGACTCCGCGCCGCGAGAGCGATGATCGACCGTCGCGACGAAGAAATTGCGCCGCAAATCCGGATTATTCGTTATTTCCGGAAGGCGAACGAGACCGCGAAGGAGCGCGACGCTGTCGGCGCCTCCCGAGACCGCGACGCAAACTCGGCGAGCGCGCCAAGCGTCGAACGGAAAGGCGGCGAGCAGGGCCGTTTCGAACGGTCGCGGCGACGAGCAAAAGAGGGAAGAAGACACGGAACAGGTCGAATGGACGGTTGCGGCGGTTTAGGAAGGCAAGCGGCGCGCAAAACGTCGGCGGTTCGACTCGTCGGCGACGGTCGAGCCGCGACGTTAAAACGGCGCTTTAGGCAAACGGCGGGAGTTAGTAAACGTCGCGACCGGTCGCCGATTCCGTTTCGCGTTCGGCGGAGCGGAACCATTTTTCGCGTTCTTCCGGAGTGATCGCGTAAATTTCGATCGAAAAACGCTTGCTCAACCGCTCTTCGTAAGTTTTGCGCATCGCTTCGCGGCGGTCGGCGATCAATTTTTCGCGCACTTCCTCCTGCACTTCCGAGAAACTCTTGATTCGTTCCGGAACGCGTTCGATAATCCGCGCGATCGTTAAACTGTTGTCGTCTTCTAAAATCCGACTAAGCGCGCCGACCGGCAAATCTTCGCTGAAAATCGCGTCTTCGACGATTTGCGAACGCAAGGAACCGCGTTCCGTCCAGTCGCGATAACCGCCTTTCGACGCGAAAACGTCCTCCGAGTCGACGCGGCAAACTTCGGCGAAGAACGCTTCTTGACGTTTCGGGTCGGTCTCCGCTTGAACGGCGTTTCCCATATGCGCGAGCTTGCGGCGGGCCTCGTCCTTAGAGCGTTTGCGACCGAAATAAACGGTCATCGCCTGCCAACGAACGCGCGGTTCGACCCGATAAACGTCGCGGTTCGCTTCGTAATACCGGCGCAAATCGACGACCGTCGGATCGAAATCTTCTTCGCCGAGGTTGTAATTCATCCAAAGTTCGCCGAGCGTTTGCTGCATAAAGATGCGCTTTTCTTGCGCGTAATCGCTGCCGATTTCGCGCTCGAAGTAGTCTTCCAACTCTTTTTGCGTTTTGCAACCGAACGTTTCTTTCAGTTCCGGAAGCATTTTCGCGTTAAATTCCGTTTCGAGCTGCTTTGTTTGCTCCTCGATTTGGTCTTTAGGTCGGCTAACGACGTAATCGTTGTAAAACAAAAGTTTCCGGATATGGTTGTCGAGGATTTGCGTGAAAATTTCTTCGTTGTTTAAATATTGGTTTAAAATTCCGTTTTTGTACTCTTCACGGTGTTCCTCGCGAACGTCCTCCGGAATCTTTTCGATTTCCTCGAGGTATTGCATATGCGCGAATTTTTTGAGTTGGTGAAGAATATCGCGACGTAAAATCGCTTCGTGGCCGACGCGACCGAGCGTTTCGGCGCCGTCGTAATAGGAGCGAGACGCAAGCGTCGCGTTATCGGCGCGAACGTTAAGGTCGGAAGGCTCTTGCGCAAAGGTCGACGGAACGGCGCGGCTCGTAAAAAACGGGGCCGGGAGGCTTGCGACGAGGTCGAGGCAAGAAGCGGCGGTCGCGGCGGCCAATAAAATAAGTCGACGATAACGAACGTATCGATTAAAACGGTCGGCAAAGTAGGCGCGAATCGAAGGATAAGGGCGGCGCGGCGAAAACATTGACGCTCTCGACGACGGCTCGCGACGTTTTTTCTTCTTGCGAAAAAACGAACGCAACCGGAATTGGGGTGAAGGATTGGGTAAACGCGACGATTAAAACGGCGCGACGGAACGAAAAGCGGCGTTGGCGATGAAGCGAATCCGTTGGCGTTTAACGACAAAAAGCCCGCTAAAAAGACAAGGAACTTCGCGGCGAGAGCCTTCGCGGTAAAACAAGAGAAGTATAACATTTTTTCCGCTTGAACGGCAAGAGCAATTTGATTTCTTTTTGGAATCGTTAAAATTGGAAAAATAGGAAAAATCGGCTGTTATTTTGGGAAAGTTTGGACGGAATGCGAAGGTTTTGCTGGTAAAAAAGAATCGATAGATTAGAATGGTTGTAGTAGATGGGCCGATTAAGAGGTCGGTCAAGGGGGCGGAGACAAGGCGTCGCGCTTTCAATAAAATGGATTAGCGGTAAAAACAACGCTAAATAATAACGTAATAAGAGGCGGGTAATGATTCGTTTTAACGGTAAGCGCGGCGCTGCGTTTCGCGTCGCGTTGGGAACGGTCGTCGCGGCGATGTGCGCGACTTCGGCGGCGGAAGCGAAAATTTTTAAGGGCGATATTTGCCGAAATTGGCGGGAATCGGTTCGACGTCAAGCGGTCGCTCCTTTCGCGCCTTGCGTCGGAGAAACCGGAAGCGTCGCGACGCCGAGCGAACCGACGATTTTGCCGGCTCCCGTCGGAAGCGGAACCGCCGCGTTTTACGTCGCCGAAGGGATCAAAACGCCTTTGTTCAACGGCGTCGATTTGACCGGTTGGACGTCCGTCGAGGGTGGCGCGCCGGGCGAGGGCTGGAAAGTCGTCGACGGAACGATCTTCCGCGAAAAGAACGGCGGCGACCTTTATTTCGACGGCAAATTCGAAAATTTCGTTTTGGAATTCGAGTTCAAAATCAGCGAAAAAGGGAATAGCGGCGTCAAATATCGCTCTTGGAATACCAAAGGTTACGGACTCGGGTGCGAATATCAGATTTACGACGATATTAACGACGCGAAAAATCCGCCGCGTTACCAAACCGCTTCGCTGTACGACGTCGTCGTTCCGCGCGAAGGAACGTCGAAGATCAAAATGGGCGAATTCAACCGAGGAAAGATCGTCGTTCTCGGGAATCGTATCGAGCATTATCTGAACGACGAACTGATCGTTTCGATCAACGTCGGCTCGCCGGAGTGGAACGAATTGGTCGGCAAGAGCAAGTTTAAGGATATGAAGGAATTTGGGACGACGGCGATCGGGCGCATTTTCCTGCAAGACCACGGCTGCCAAGTTTGGTTCAAGAATATTTACGTTACCGAAATGAAACCGGCGTATCCGGTCGGTTGTTTGGGGTTGTTTTATCGTTATTGACGCGATAAAGCGTTTGAGTCCCGATATTTCGTTTGGTTTAGATGGAAAAACGACGAGCGCCGACGCGTTCGTCGTTTTTTTGTCGTTATGCGACGAGCGCTTGCGCGGACGCGTCGGGAAACGAGCGCGCCGAAAAGAAAACGTTAGCGAGACTCGAGTTCTTCGACGCGAACCGCGAGTTTGCCGTCGACGACAAGGAGAACGCCGCGACCTTGGAGGCGCCCGTCGGCCCAAATTTGAACGGCGGCGCCGTCGGACGCGTTGGAAAGAGGAACGATCGATTCGGGGCCCAACGCGTCGAGTTCGTCCGACGTTAAACGAACGCGGCCAAGTTCCAGCGAATAACGAACGGACGCCGAGGGACGAGGCGCCGAAGGGGCGCCGAGCGATCGTTGCAACGCTCGCACGTTCGCGTCGGACGTCAACGCGTCGAGGCGGTCGTGAGAACGGCGCAGGAGCGCGTCGATGCGGCGTTCAACGTCGCTCCAATAAGAGACCGACGCGGCGGCGAAGTCGGAAATCCTCTCGTTCATAACGCGTCGGCGAAGCGTCGATTGGAAAAGACGACGCGATGGCTAAAAATTAAGTTGACAAAACGTTAAAACCGGCGAAATCGGCGCGGTTTAACGAGATTGGAACATTTCCGAAATCGGCGCCTTCGAATTGACGGCGCGTTCCATCGCCCAACGATTGACGTCGAGCAAAATTTTCTTCATTCGCGTTTCGGCGGCGTTCGAATCGTTCGAGCGTTCGTTGTATTGACGGATAACCACCGTGAGCCCGGCGGTGTGGAAAAGGCGCAGTTGTTTCGGCGTCAGCTGCGGAATCGCGGAGGAGCCGAGCCCGGTCGTCAGCAAAATCGGCAGATCTCGCGAGTCGCGCCAGTTGCGGAGCGGTTGACGTTCGAGCGTCGGGAACGCGCCGTCGATCGAAACGACTCCGGCGAATTCGCGAGGATTGCGGAGCGCGACGCGGAGCGCCATCGTCCCGCCGGTTCCGCGGCCCAAGAGGAAAACGCGGCGACGGTTGACGTTATATTTCGCCAACGCTTGATCGATCGAGTAAAAAACGAGATTTTCGGCTTCCGAAACGCCCTCTTCGGTTTCCGGCCAATCGAAATAAGTTTCTTGGCGCGTCCGTTCGACGACCAAACGACCGTTCGAACGGTTGCAAACGAGATTGGCGCGAGACGCGGCGAGACCGCGAGGCGCGACCGCGACGTAGTTGCGCGACGAAATTTGCGGCGCGACGTCGAAAAGTTCCGCTTCGCTCGACTCGGAGTCGTGCAGCCAAACAAGAAGAGGATAAGCGTAATTTTTCTCGTATTTAATCGGCGCGACAAGGAAATGCGGAAAAGCGCGACGCCGCGAATCGCCGTTTCGACGCGGAGAGTAACTCTCGACGGCGATTTCGAAATCGGAAGCGGTTCGAGGAACGGCGGCGACGGGGCGGAGCGTTTTAGCGTTGAACATAGGGCGACGAGTAAATAAAAGGGAAGCGCGCGCAACCGCGCTTTTCGTTGGTTAAATCGTTTAAAATAAACGATTAAAACAGTGCGTTAAACGAGCCGAACGAGCGCGCTCGTCGGAGCGAAGGGGGCGCCGGCGGGCGACTCGAAAACGTCGTTGGCAAAAAAATGTACGCGTCTTGAAGGAAAGACGAGGGAAAAATTTTAGGCTTTTCCGTAATTTTTTGTCAACCGTCGAGCGAGGCGACCGGCGTTTCGGCATAAACGCTCCAATTTAACGCGCCGACTATCCCGACTATACCGGTTAGACGGCTTATGCTGAACGCACGTGTATAATAGCCGATAACCGGGGGGGAAGTCAAGGCGTATTTGAGCAACTTTTGGCGATTCCGCTCAAGTTTTTTCTTTTTTTAGCCGACGCGGGCGCGAGCCGACGTTCCGCTTTCTTAAGGGAACGAGTCTGGGAATTTTGGGCAAGATGAGTTTTGCGTTGGGGAATCGTCGGCGCTTGGGAGCGGGCGGGGGCGCGTCGAGTTTGAGCGGAGCGCCGCGCGAGAGAAATCGGCGAAAATTTTCGACGCGGGGACGACGGCGACGGGACGACGGCGTTTGCTCTTGCGATTTTTCTTGAAAAATTGTAAAATTTCCTATTATTCGAAAAAAAAGTAAAAACTTTACTTTGCTTCGAGTCGATACGAACGATAGGGAACCCGAACGACGCGGAAACTCTCGCAGAGTCGCCGCGCGCTCCGACGATTCGGCGTTTGGGGGCGACGTAAGGAGACGTCGCTTGTAAGTTTTGCGCGACCTTTAACGAAAAAGCGTCGCGGTTGCGGTCGAGGGCCGCGGCGCTCCGCGAGGACGCAAAGGATTCAAGGAAGGATAAAAATGCGTTTTTCATCGAAAAAGACGAAAGCGTCGAAAAGGAAGACGAGAACGCCGCAAACGTCGAAAAAGTGGAGAGGCGCGATTCTTTATGTCGCGCTCTTCGGATGCGCGCCGATCGTTTCCGGCGCCGAGGTCGTTCGTTACGTTTCGAATCATTCGGAGTTGAGCGCCGCGATTAATGAGTTTAACGGTTCGACCGGCGACGATTATAAAATCGTCTTGACCGGCGACGTCGCGGTTAAGGGCGCGCTTCCGGCGATCACCGGGAACGCTTCGTTGGTCGGCGCGTCTTGCGGTTCGCTGACGATCGACGGCGCCGGGCATAAAATCGACGGCGGCGGCGCGTATCGCGGTTTCGTCGTCGACGCGGAAAAATCGGGCGCTTCCGTTACGGTCGCTTCGACGACCTTCGCCAACTGCGTCGCGCAGGGCGGAAACGGCGGCGACGGCGCGAGCGGGGGCGGCGGCGGAATGGGCGCCGGCGCGGCGATCTTCGCGCAGAGCGGGAAAGTCGTCTTGAGCGACGTTTCGGCGACGAACAACAAAGCGGTCGGCGGGAACGGCGGCTCCGTCTTGCAAAAATCTTACTCTTACGCGGGGGGCGGCGGTCT
>JAFSFF010000468.1 GCA_017435375.1 Thermoguttaceae bacterium | reverse complement strand
TAAGCGTTTGGGTCGTTTGCCGCCGGTTCGTTCGCGACGCTCGCGACGGCGCCGCAACCGCAAAGCGCGACGCCGATTAACAGCGTAAAAACCGTTCTCCGTTTCATTATCGTTCTCCTTGCCAAATGAAAACGCGACGCTTAACCCGTTGAAAAACGGCGCGTTCGGAGCCGTCGCAACCCCGAGCGCGCCGTCGAAAGTCCGCGGCGTCGACGTTTAAACGTCAATGTTGCGGCGCCGTAAACATCGGCGAAACCGGCGCTTCCGCTCCGTTCCAATTCGCGCGCAATCCGATTCCGTCCAAATCGCGCCCCGAAATTCCTTCGAGCCAAGCGCGCAGCGCCGTCGAATCGGTCAAAAACGCGTCGACGTTTTCCGGCGTTTCGACCGTTCGCAACGTGTTGCCGATAAAGACGTTCAGTCTGTCGCCGTTGCGATTGAAGAGTCCGCAATTAATCGCGTCGTTCCCGATAAGATAGTTGCGGTTCGGGTTCTCGAAAATCTTATCGAAGAACGGATACGCGTCGACAAACGCTTTTTTCCCAACGTTTTCCGGAAAACGTTCCTTAACGAAGGCTCGATAGCGCTCGTCGCTCCAAGGCGAGAAACTGAACGCCTGTTTGCAATCGACGAAAACGTTGCCAATACAAAGGTTATCCTTTCCGCCGTGAATCTGAATTCCGCCGAAATTCCCGCCGGACGAACGGTAAAAAATATTGCCGATCATCGCGACGCCGGAAATCGTGTCGTCCAAACGGATTCCGGCTTGTCCGCAGAGCGCGAACGACGACCCGATGTGGCGCCAAAGGTTCTCCTCGATAACGATTCCGCGGAAGGTCGGGTCGCAAAAAATATCGATTCCGGACTGATCGCTGTATTCGTAAACAACGGAATGGACTTCGTTTCGGGCGATGTAAATATCGTTGCCGTCGGTGCGCATACCGTGGTGCGGCGAGTCGCAAATCAGGTTGTTCGTCGCCGCCAACCCGCAGCCGTTAAACTGAAGCGCCGGAGCGTAAACGCGGTCGATTCGGCTGAAATCGCTGATAAAGCAGTTGCTAAGCCAATGATTGGCGCGCTTTAACGCCGATCGGTCGCCGCCGCGAATCCGAACGCCGGACGCGCCGAGTTCGCGCAGTCGCGAGTCCAAAACCCCGCAATATTCGCCGTTTAGGATCAGCGCGCCGTTCCCGCCGAATTGTTCGATTTTCCCGCCGACGAAGTACGACTCGACGCAGTTTTCAAACGCGACCGCCGTTTCACGACCGCCTTTTAACTCGATATTTTGCAAGAGAATACGTCGCGAGTTTTTAATATCGACGAAACGCCCGTCGAAAACGTCGAATTCGACGGAAGCCGCTTCCAACGCGTCGACCGACGACAAGGCGTCCGGCGCGTAAAAATAGAGTAGACCGGCGTTTCGGTCGACGTAATATTCGCCCGGCGCGTCCAATTCTTCGAGAACGTTGACGAAATAATAATGGAAGCGCCCGTTCGCGTCCGGATAATCGACCGTCAGCGTCTTGGCGTCGCGGTCGATTTTCTCGACGCGACGGAAGTTCGCGGCCCATTCCCAAACGTAAAGTCCGAACGCCCAAATATCGTCGGCGTCGGCGTTTCCGGAAAGTTTCCAACCGTTCGGACGGTCGAAATCGAAACGCAGCGTCGTCGTTTTTTTGCCGTTAACCTCGCCTTGCGAAACGACGTCGCCAAAGTCGAGCGCGGCGTCCCCGACGTTCGGCCAACGCGCCAACGTTTGCGACTCGCCGTCGACGTAAAGAGAAGGAATCGGCGCGACCTTTTCGCCGACGCCGTATCCGCGCGTCGCCAACCGTCCGCAATCCTCGACTCCGGCGGCCTTTAAGTCGGCGACAAAGATTTTCGAACGCGCCGCTTCTTGGAATCGCGACGCCGCGTCGGCGACCGCCTTTGACGTTTTCGCGCCGTCGCTAAGCGCTTGGAAATTATCGACTTCAACCGTGCCGGTCAAGACGGCTTTCGCGCCGGACGCCGGTTTGACGACGACGTTCGAAACGCCGTCGAGCGCCGCGGTTCGTTCGACGCGATAAACGCCGTCCGCAAGTTGAACAACGACGGCGTTTCCGTTTTGATCGTTCGCCTCCTTCGCCCAACTTTGCGCGATCTCAAACGCTTTGGCGAGCGTCGCGACCGGGTTGTCGCGCGAACCGTCGGCGGCGTCGTTTCCGTTCGGCGCGACGAAAATCGTTCGTTTCTTCGCGGCGTCCAACGCTTTTAAAGTCGCTTCATATCTACGTTTAGCGTCTTTTTCAATTTTTTGAACCGCGCCGGCGGCGTTTCCAAGCGCGTTGATTTTTTCGAACGTCGCCCATTCGTCGCTAAAACGTTTTCTCAACTCTTGTTGCAACCGCGTCGCTTCCGCCGCGACTTCGGCGCCGCAACGCTCGGTCGACGAACAAGCCGTCAACGCAAGCTCGATTTCGCCGCAACGGCTCAACCGCGCGTTCCGAACCGCTTGCGACTCGGCGTCGTTCGTCGTTTTTTCTTCCTCCAAAAGCCGTTCCGCTTCCGCGAACGCGAGCTTCGCCGCCTTCGCAAAATCCTTGTCGTTCAGAACCTTAGCTAGCGCCGTTCGTCGAGCGGTCGCCTTCGTTTCTTCCGGAACGTCGAGCTTCAAAATCGTTTCAATCTGCGAATCGTCGACGGCGAGATTCGTCGCGTTTCCGGCGTCGACAAAAAACGCAAGAGCTTGCGCCGCTTCGAGTTCCGCCTTCGGACGCGCGGCGTTGCGCTCGGCGATTTCGGAAGCGGTCAACGGGCGTTTCCAATATTCGAGTTTATCGACGAACATTCGGTTCGAACCGACTCCAAAGCCCGCGAAACCGACGCTTAGCGGTTGTTCAAAAACGTCGATCGGGCCGGAATACGACGCGGAGCCGACCTTTTCGCCATCGACGTAAAGCGTCATTTCGTCCTTTTCCGCGTCGTAAACGGCGACAACGTCTCGCATTACGCCGGGCAAAAAGCCGCGTTCCGAACCGACGCCGACCGCGCTTTTTTCCTTAACTCGCCCAATTTGGAAGGTTATTTGTCCGGATCGCCAGTTGTAATGAGCGCGAAACCCGTCGTGCCAACCGCTCGCGACAGAGAATAACATTCCAAGTCCGTCGCCGTTCCCAACCTCGTTCCCCGGCGCCTCCAATTTGAAGCGCAAACCGACCGAAAACGAGCCGGTCGAAAGGTCGGGTTTCGGCCCCTTAATCGCGTTGTCGACAAGGACTTTGCCGACTTCGATCGTCGCGTCTTGCCCGAGCGCGGTCGACGCGAAATCGCCGCCGCCAAACCAGCTCGCCCCCGCGACTAAAGCCGACGCGCCCGCCCAAATCGCCGTCGTCCTAAACATCGATTTTACGTCGGTTGCGACGCGTTTTACTTTACGTCGTCCGTTTTTTCTTAGTAGCGGCCAATATTGTCTTAACGTCATTCCGATTCTCCTTCGTTTGCCAGTCAGGCGCCGAATCGCAGGTTAACGCTTCAACGCAACCGTCCGACGCGTCGGCGCCGCCTTTGATTATACCCGACGCAAGGCGGCGTTTCAAGAAAATTTTGCCGCGATTTTGAGAGAAAATCGGAAAAAAACGGAACGTAAAAAAAGAAAAAACGCGCGAACGACCGTTCAAGAAAACAAAAAAACGACGCCGCGTCAACAGTCCAAACCGGCGACTTCGCCGTCTTTTAAACCGCGTTGCAAACGTCGTTTTTTTTCAACGGTTTAGCAAAATTTCAAAACATTAAAACCCGCGCCGAGAAACGCGAGGAACCGTTTGACGTTCGTCGTCGACGCGTCCGCGCTCGGAATTCGCCGTCGCGACGGAGAACGCCGAAAACTAAGGCGGCGTCGACGCGAAGTCGACGCAAATCGCCGGAACGCGACAAAAGCGGCCCGACGCTTAAACGTCGGTAAAATCGCCGCTTCCGTCAATCGAAACGAAGTCGAACGGCTCGACGTCGGGAACGCGTCGTCGAGGAAACGTTAAAAGTCGGGTTTACCCGCCGCCGCTGCAAACGTTTGTTTTTCAACCGTTTCCGTTCTTTCGCAACGCTCCGAAATTCGGCGCGCGCCGAACGCCGACCGCGTTCGACCGCAAAAGACGAAAGGCAGAAACCAAACGCAACGCGTTAAACGGCGCGGTTTAAAAGTTTCCGACGCGTTTTCCGACGGTTCGCCCGGTTCGCCCGACGGTCGCCAAAAGCCGTCCAACGCAACGCGATTAAACGTCGCGCCGCTTATCGACTCTCCTCGCCGTCGTCCTCGCGACGCCGCTTAGCCAACGCTAAAACGACGCCGCGTCAAGCAAACCGGTTTTCGCGCGTTCCTTCGCGGCCGCCGCTTCTCTTAACTCCGCGTCTCGAAGCGACTTGCGGAACTAAGGTTTCGCGGGTCGTCGCGTCGAAGTCCAGCCGTCGGCCTTTTTCGCTTTCGTCTTCAAGTCGCCTTGTCAAACGAATCGCAAACGCCCTTGCCGCGTTCTCAACGTTTTAACGTTTTAAACGACGACGCTTGCGACGAAAAATCGGCGTTAGGCGGTCGGGCCGTCGGCGCGACGAATCGGACGCTTCCTCGGCGGAACGCGGTCGAAAGGTCGAACCTAAGGCCGTTCGGAATAAAGGGATATTTCGGATCGAACCGACGAACAAACGTTGCGAACGCTCTTCGCCGGCCGACGCGAAACTGTCGGCAAGTCGCGACAATCGCGGCGCCGCTTGCGCCGAACGAAAACGGAAATCCGGCTTTCGAACGACCGCAAACGGTCGAGGCGACGTCGATCGACGCGAACTGCGAACCGCGCGTCAAACGGCGGGCGAATCGCAAGTCGCGCTCGCGTTCGCCGCCGCCCGTCCCGACGCGGGTTTCGACAATAAAGTACCTCGCTCTTCAACGCAGGAAGCGTCGCGGTAAATTTTACTTATTAACCGCCGTCCGCCTTAATCTCCTATTTCTGCCAAACTACGTATCCTAGTTTATTTATTTCATCTTTCTATTTTTTTTCGTTAAGCGCGCGCCGCCAACCGCAAACACCCTATTTTCTCTATTTTAACATCGGCGAGCGTTTGAATCGTCGCGGAAAATCTTTTTGAGAAAATTTGTTCGCCCCCCTTTTCGAAAAGTTAACGCCGCGTATAATAAATAAAATTGTTTTGGACTCGTCGACGCAAGGTTTCGCGCTCTCGGTTCCGCCGAACTTCGCGACGCCTTCGCAACGAACCGCAAATGTTAAGCGTCGTTCTTAATTTCGCCCAAACGTCGTTTAACCGTCCGTTGCTAACGCGAAACGCAAGTCCAAATTTTAGCAAATTTCCAAAAAACGCAAAGGATTTTGCCGAACAATCAAAACTAGCGGAGTCGACCGGCTGCGTTCAACCGTTCGCTAATCGATTTCCCAAACGAAAAGGTGATTACTATGACGATTATGACCAAAGAAGAAAAACAAGCGATCATCGCCGAATACCGCCGCAGCGATTCCGACGTCGGTTCCCCGGAAGTCCAAGTCGCGTTGTTGACGAAAAAGATCAACGCGTTGACCGAACATATGAAGATTCACAAAAAGGACTACTCGACTCGTCGCGGTCTCCTTCAAATGGTTAGCGATCGTCGCAGCCTTCTCGACTACCTGAAACGCGAAGATCAATCGCGTTACGTTACGCTCATCAAACGCCTCGGCATCCGCAAGTAGTCGTTTTTTACAACGTTTGCGGCGTTGGGCGCGCCGCGAGCGTTTTTTTTCGCGAGCGCGCCGTTTTTCGTTTTCTCTTTTGGCCGTTCTTAAAAATCGACGCCAAAATCTTTGAAAATCGACCGGCGTTCTCGTCCCTTGGAAAAGCCGTCGAACGACGACCCAAACGCGCCGTTTCGCAATCGCGTTTTCTCGTTCGTCGGTTGTTTCCCCCCAAAAAGCGGAACGACAAACGCGTCTTCCGCGACGCGACGTTCGTCGTTCATTAATACTAAAGAAGAGCGCGTTTTCGTTTTCGGCGTTGCGTTTTAGCCGTTCACCGTTGCGACGCTTAAATTTCGCGTTTCACCGTCGCCGAAATTTCGGCGCGCTCTCCCTCGAAGAAGTCGACGCGGCTTCTCGCATTCGGCTCGGCGGACGAAGCAGGTTCCGACGAGTTTGGTAGAAAAGAAAAAGGTAAAAAGTTGAAAATTAGAGTCGAAAAACAAATTGGCGCCGGTTTATTTTGGATCGAAACGGGCGAACTCGCGAAACAAGCGCACGGCAGCTGCCTCATC
>JAFSFF010000048.1 GCA_017435375.1 Thermoguttaceae bacterium | reverse complement strand
CGCCCGCCGCCGCGACGAAAGCGTCGAGCCGCGGAACGTCCGTTTGTTGCGCCGCCCTCAACGCGCCGAGAACGTCGTCGACGAACCCGCCGACGCCCGATTCGGTCGCGAGATTCGCTTCAAAAATTTCGACCGACGCGAAGTCGCCGCCGTTCCGACGCGCCCAGTCGGTCAACGCCGACCGATTCCGGTTCGTTTGCAGGTAAAGCGCGACATTTTCGCCGCGATACGACTCCGCGACGGCTCGCCCAATCCCCCCGGAAGCGCCGGAAATAACGACGTATTTTCCCGCGTCGCCGTTTTTTTGCGCCGTTTGCATTATTCGCCTCGTTTCGCCGTCTCGCCTAATTTCGCTCAAACGCCGGTCGCCGACGCCGCGCTTTCCGCTTCGGTCGCCGCTTTCTCCGCTTTCAGGAGACGATATTCGGCGATCTCCTTCTTTTTCGTTCGATATTCGATTCCCAAGAAAACCGCCGCGACCGCGAACGCCAACGCGTCGGAAATCGGGAACGAAAACCAGCAGCCGTTCAAGCCGACGACGCCGCACGCCTCGAAAATCCGCGGCAAAAAGTAAAGGCAAGGGAGCAAAAAGAGCAACTGCCGCAACAACGTCAACATCAACGCCAAAATCGGTCGCCCGTGCGCTTGGAAGTAGCCGCCCGCCAAAATGTTGACGCCGACGAACGGCAACCCGCACATCACGAAGCGAATCGCGCTCGTTCCCAGCGCCAATTTCTCGTCGTACCCCGGTTCGCTCGAATTCAAGAAGAGCCAAACGAACGGTTTCGGCCAAAGCATCAGGACGAACCAAGCCGCGAACCCGGCGACGACGACGACTTTCAGCGCCAACGTCAGCGCCGGCAAGACGCGATCCGGTCGCTTGGCGCCGACGTTGTACCCGACGATCGGCTGCAGACCTTGCCCAAGACCTAAAAACGGCATCAGAACGGCGTTGGCGATCGCGATCGCGATTCCCATCACCGCGACCGCGACGTCGCCGCCGTCGAACGCGTAATTCATCGCTTCGCCGTATTTCCGCCCGAATTGGCCGAGCATATTGTTTTGCGTTACCGACAGAATCATCGCGCAAGCCTGCGTCGCGAACGGAACGCCGCCGAGAACCGCGATTTCTTTCGTCAATTTCCAATTAAAGCGGCAACAATATTTCCACCGCCAACGAAGCGTCGTTCGACCGGAAAAATAGAGCCAGCAAATCCAAGCGGCGCTGACGCAACACGCCAAGACGTTCGCGAGCCCGGCGCCCCAAATCCCGGTTCCTAAATAAAAGAGGAAAAACCAGTCGAGCGCCGCGTTGACGATCGCCGCGATGAACATCGAGACCATCGCGATTTTCGGTTTCCCTTCAGCGCGGATAAAATTGTTGACGCCGTACGCGATGTGTTGCGGAAAGACGCCCCAAATTAACACCGACAAATACGACTTCGCCAACGGCATAACCGCTTCGGTCGCGCCGAAAAGACGCAAAAGCGGCTCCATAAACGCGATTCCGAAGGCGGTAAAAAGAACCGAGGTCGCGGCGGAGAGGAAAAGCGCCTGCCCGAGCGCCTCTTCGGCTTGCTCGTTGTTCCGCTCGCCGAGCTTAATCGAAATGATAATCGTCGCGCCGGTGCCGATCGTCATCGCGATCGCCAAAAAGATCAAAATGACCGGAAACGCGACGGTAACGGCGGCGAGCCCGTCGGTTCCGAAACACTGTCCGACGAAAACGCGAGCGACGAGATTATAGGTCGCCATCACAAACGCGGCGGTAATGGCCGGAAGCGAAAATTCGAAAAGGAGCCGTCCGACGGAACGCGTTTCAAGAAATTCCGGATTTTGCGTTTGCGCCATAATTCGTTTTCCTCCAAGAGTTTGTCGCTTTCGAACCGCGACGTTGAAGAGTCGGGCGTTTCTAAAACGACCGCCAAACGATTATACCGCGTTAACGCCGGACGCCACGGGGGAGCGGCCGCGTCTTTCGCCGACGGCGGGGCAAGAAACGCCGCGAGCCGCGAAACGCTCCCTACGGGAACGCGTCGCGGCTTCGACGGCAAAGAACGTCCGCGAAACGGTCGAATCGCTCGACCGCTTCAAACGTTGTTTTAATTAACGGCGGCGAACGCTCCCGCTCTCAAACGCCGAATTTGCTCAAACCCAACTCAATTAGAAGAGTTTGACGTATTTCGGAAGTTCGCCGATCAACGGACGCAGGTATTCAACGCAAGCGTCGGTAACGTAAAGGTTTTCCGCGTCGACGTATTCCGGCGGCGTCGGTTGCGCTTCGACGACGCGGCGGCGAGCGGAAACGCGGAACGCTCCCGCTTCAAGCGCCGAATTTACGTCAAACTTTCGTTAAACTCAACGGAATTAGAAGAGTTTGACGTATTTCGGCAGTTCGCCGATCAGCGGACGCAGGTATTCAACGCAAGCGTCGGTAACGTAAAGGTTTTCCGCGTCGACGTATTCCAGCGGCATCGGTTTCGCTTCGACGGCGACCGCGTCGAGCGGAGCGGTCGAGTATTCGATTTTGTACGGGTCGTTCGAAACGCGATCCATCGTCACCATCACGCCGCTCTTTCCTTCGAGCGCGAGTTCGACGGCGCGACGGCCGCAGTTCCACGCTTCTTGAATATCGGTCGCGACCGCGCGGTCGGCGCCGCACATCGGAAGCGATTCGGTGATTTGGAACTCGCCGCGGCACGGAAGACCGTTTTCGCGTTTGAGGTGTTTGCCGAGCATCTTGTGGAGCGCGATCGCGACGCTCGTCCCGGCCATCGCGCCGAGTTCTTGGTTGCCGAACTTGTCGATCGTTTTTTCCGTTTGGACTTCTTTGCCGTCCGCGTCCAACGAGCTGACGACGACGCCGTTCGCGTCGCGAATCCCTTCGCCGCAGACGACGCTGACGAAGCCGTATTTGTCAAGCGTTTCTTGCGCTTTCGCGATGAAGCGGTCGAAATCGAACGCGATTTCCGGAACCAAAATGATGTGCGGAGCGTCTTCGCAGTCTTCCTTAGCGCAAGCGGCGGCGGCGGCCAACCAACCGGCGTCGCGACCGATCGTTTGGAAGATGACGAATTGGTCGACCTTCTTCATATCGCGCGCCAAAACGCCCGCTTGTTTGACCGACGTCGCGACGTAACGAGCCGCCGACGCGAAACCCGGGGTGTGGTCGGTCGCGAAAAGGTCGTTGTCGACCGTCTTCGGAACGCCGAGACCGCGGAGGTCGTAACCTTGTTCGCGGCAGTATTTTTCGACGCGGCAGATCGTGTCCATCGTGTCGTTGCCGCCCGCGAGGAAGTAATAACGAATGTTGTATTTTTTCAGTTGTTCGAGAATACGCGGGAAGTCGGCTTCTTGAACCTTATGACGGCAGCTTCCGAGGGCGCTCCCCGGGGTCGTTTTG
>JAFSFF010000467.1 GCA_017435375.1 Thermoguttaceae bacterium | reverse complement strand
ATGTGTAAATAGAGGTGGGTACAAGACCATGTCTCGAAGCATCAAAACGATTATCGCCGGCCTTTGCCTTGCGCTGGCAACTACGTCGACCGCTTCTGCCCAAATTTCGCAGATGCGTTTGTTCTCTCCGTTCCCGGACGATCAATTCGGCGGCGGCGTTTACCAACACGAAGGCTTTTACGGCAGCATCGGCGCCGGTCTCGTTACGTTGAGCCAACCCGGCGACCAAATCGTCGGGAGCCCGGTCGGGACGTCCGCGCAAGTCGTTACGAACGTTATCCCCGGTTCGAACAGCACGACGAACTTCACCTACGTCGCTCAAACGAACCAAATGAACACCTCCCAATTCCGCGCCGACTGGGAAACCGCGACGGAATTCACCGTCGGGAACATGATCGGCCACCACGGTTGGGAAGTCAAAGGCACCGTTATCACGCCGCAAAAGAACGACTACGAAGGGATTTACGGCGGGATTAACATCGAAGACCCGGCCGTCGTCGACGTCAGCTCCTACGGCACGAACGGCAACTACTACATCTGGAACGGCAAAGGTTCGACGTTGATCGACCCGATCAACAGCGGCGGTTCCTATCAAATCGGTCGTTTGTGGGCCATCCGCGGGATGAACACCATCGGTCAATCCGGCCAAGGCTACACCGACAACCAAAATAACGCCAATACCGGCGACGGCGAAAACAAATACATCTTCGTCCCGATGCCGATCACCTACGAAACGTTCAAAATGCAATCGAAGGTGAACACGTGGAGCGTCGAAGCGATGTACAACTACCGCTTCCATCCGTTCCGCCGCGGCACGCTCGAACTCCTCGCCGGCGTTCGTTACACGCAATTCGACGGTCGATTCAACTTCTTCGGCCACGCGAATACGGAAAACACGTCGAGCTACCAAATCACCGAAGTCGAGATTTTGGAAACGAACACGAGCGCGAACGTCGACAACGCTTCGACCTCGACCTCGCAAGAGTACGGCAGCTACGACTACGAAAACAGCAGCACCGTCGGGGCCGACCTCGGTTACTCCGACTGGAACTTCGAAGCGAACAACCATATCATCGGCCCGCAAGTCGGTCTCCGTTACACGATTTCGAACAATCGTTGGCGCTTCACGGGCGAAGGTAAATACTTCGCCGGTTTCAACCGTCAAAACCTGTACGGCGACGGCACCCTCGGTCTGAAAGCGATGACCGGCGGCGAAGACGGCACCAACCTCGATATGAGCGAAACCGGCGGCGTTCCGACCTACGCTCCGCTCAACACCATCGCCAACTCCTTCGCGTACTCGAAACACCACGACGTTTATACGAACGGCGTCGAAGGTAAAATCGAAGCGACCTGGAACTGGACGCAAGCGGTCGGCTTCAAAGTCGGTTACCAAATGTTGTATATGGACAACATCGCTCGCGCCTCGGCGATCAACGATTATCGCCTCAACGAAAACGGCACGATCTTCGGCGTCAAGAAAAACGACGACGACTACAACTTCGACCAATTCGTCCACGGCGTTATGTTCACCGTCATGATCAACCGCTAGTCGCTTCCCTCGAACGCGAGCCGCTCGAAACCTCGAACGGTTCGCGACTCGAAAACGGCTAACGAAACGAAACAACGTCGCCCTCCAAGGCGCGCCGTCGCTCGACGACGCTTTCCAAACGGCGAATCCCCGCACGATTTCCCGCCAATAGCGGATTTCGGGAAACGTCGCGACCGAGAGCTTACGCTCGAAGCCGCGTAAAAAATCCGCGACCCTCAAAACCTCTTTTTGAGTCATCCGACGTTTTTGGAACCCGCGTTTTCCAAGTGAAGGCGTTTACGGAAAAACGCTGGGAAAACCGGTTCCGAAAACGTTAAACGCGCGAGTTCCTTCGGGTGCGCTCGCCGTCAAAGACGTCGGGACTTTTGAGGCCAACCTTTTCAACGCGTCGACGCTATCTCTAAGCGAAAACGCGGCGTTCGACCGAACCGACGGTCGCGCAAACGTCGTCGAAAACGACGATTCGCCCTCAAACGCGAATCGAAACGAAACGACGGCGCCAAGCGTTCGGACAGGCGACAAAGTCTTATCGAAGGCGGAGTTCCCGAAGTCGACAAACGCATCCTGTTTTAACGACAGGTTTTTCACCAACGAAACAACGGCGTCCAACGACGGGTAGGTTCGACTCGTCCTAGGCGGGACGCGTCCGAACCATCGGCTTAAAAAGGAGACGGTTAACGTCTCCTTTTTTTCGTTTCTTGCGGCGACGTTCGAAGCGACCGCGCGACCGTTACGATCGCAACGACCCGCGCGCCGAGAACTTTTTTGCGCTAAATCGGCCTCGAATCAAGGAAAACACCCCTTCCCCCCGCTTGACCTCCGCCGTCGACGTTGTAAAATAAGGGCGTTGAATCGGAGGAAAACGCCGGGCCCTTTTTAAGGCTCTCCTTTCTCCGAACGTCGCTTCGAAAGCGGCGCGTTCCCGTTCGCCGATTTTCGCCGACTCGCCGTCGGTTCGCTCGCTCGTTTTGAACGAACGCCGCGAAAATCGCTTCCCCTTTACTTTTGCCAATATGAGCGTTACCCAGCCCCCGTCGTCGAGTTTTTGCGTTCGACGGACGCGAATTCCGTTGCAAACGTCGTCGACGACGTTTCTCCGGCGCCGCCGACGACGCGGCGCAAGCGCGGTTTTGCCTTGTCGCGGGTCTCTCGGTTTCGTTCGCCGTTTTCGACGTTTCTCGTCGAGCGCGCCGTTTTGTTTTTCTTCTTTAGTCGCGGCGCGGCGTCTTTTCGATATTGTCGTTATTATTAATACGCAATTATTCGCTCTTTTAGCGTTTGCGGAGCCGACGCGTTGTTTGCGCCGCCGTTCCGTTTCGATATTCCATCGTTTCGACGCGTTTTCGTTCCTGAAATCCGTCGAAACGCTTACTTTGCCTCGCGTTTCCGCCGTCGACGCTCCGTTTTGTTCGGGGCGTCGTTTCGTTGGCAAGCGCGTCGCGGCGCCGTCGTTTTGGGAACCGGCGCGCCGTCTAACTTAGGAGAAATTCCAACATGAGCATTCCCGAAGGTCAACGTAAGCGACCTCGCCCGACTTTGAAAACCGCCGCGCTCGTCGCGCTTTTGGCGCTTCTCGCGTTCCTCGGAACGACCGCGACGACGTCGCTCGCCGTTCGCGCCGACGATCAAAACGCCGCGCCGACGCCAGAAGCCGCCGCCGTCGAAACCGTTTCGACCGAAACGCCCGACGCCGCGGAAGCGGAAACCGCCGACCGACATAAGAATATCGTTCAGAAAAAATGGCTCCCGGACTTGAAGGTTCTCGTCGGCGCCCCGACGACGACGCTCGACATTTCCGCGACGCTCGCCGAATTTTGCGAACAAGACGTTTTTAAAACGAACGGCGCGACGAAGCCGGAAGACTTGACGCTCGAACTCAAAAAAGACGGCGGCTCGGTCGCGAAAGCGCGCCTCGAAGGAACGACGCTCTACGTCGATTGGGCGGAGGAGGAACTCGGCGAAAAAGCGCTCGGCGACGCGGAGATTATGGTGCAAGCGTCGCCGAAAGACGACCCGTCGAAAGTCGCCGTCGTCGCGTTCGAAGCGGAAAGCTGGGCGCCGAATTATTGGAGCATCTTCGCGGCGGTGCTGGGCGGTCTCGGTCTCTTCCTCATCGGGATGAAGCGGATGTCGGACGGTCTGCAAGCGGTCGCCGGCGCGCGCCTTCGCCGCATCATTTCGATGTTCACGAACAACCGTTTCCTCGCGGTCGGCGTCGGTTTTATGGCGACGGTTCTCGTTCAATCGAGTTCCGCGACGACGGTTATGATTCTCGGCTTCGTCAACAGCGGCCTGATGACGCTCGCGCAAGCGGTCGGGTGCGTTATGGGAACGAACATCGGGACGACGACGACCGGTTGGCTTTTGACGTTGAACCTCGGCGCGTACGGCTTGCCGCTCATCGGCGTCGCCGGTTTCGTTTACCTTCTGACGAAAAACGAGAAAATTTGCAACCTCGCGGCCTGCGCGCTCGGGATCGGGTTGATTTTCTTCGGTTTGAAGACGATGGGCGCCGCGTTGGCTCCGCTTCCGGACATTCCGGCGTTCAGCGAATTTATGCAGTCGTTCGAAGCGACGAATCTTTGGGGCGCGTTCAAATGCGTCTTGGTCGGTTGCGTTACGACGATGCTCGTTCAATCGTCGGCGGCGACGATCGGGCTCACGATGACGCTGGCGACGCTCGGCGCGATCGACTTCACGGCGGCGGCCGCGCTCGTGTTGGGCGAAAATATCGGCACGACGATCACGGCGCTCTTGGCGTCGATCGGCGCGTCGACGAACGCTCGTCGGGTCGCGTATTTCCACACGCTCTTCAACTGCGTCGGCGTTTGCTGGGCGTTGGCGATTTTCTACCCGGTTTTGCTTCCGGCGGTGAACGCGCTCGGCGCCCGTTGGGATTTGGACGTCAACTCGAAGATCGCGTTGACGCACTCCCTCTTCAACGTTACGAACACGATCGTTTTTCTTCCGTTCGTCGGCGTCGCGGCGGCGTTTTTGACGAAAATCGCCCCCGATCGCGCTTCGAAACCGAAAAAACGCGTTTCGACGACCGGTTTGGCGTCCTTTATGAACGACGACCCGATCGTCGGGATCGAGCGTTCGCGCCTTGAAATCCAACGGATGTTCGGCGACTGCCAAACGCTCGCCGGCGCCTTAGCGACGCTGAAATCGGAAAACTTCGAAAACGAAACGCTCGTCGAGGAATCGTTCGCGCTCGAAAAGACGCTCGACGACCGCCAAGACGAGACGATCGACTTCATTTCGAGCTTGACGACGCGCGCCTTTACGGTCGACGTCGCGGTTTCCGCTCGCGAGCAAGTCCGCTTGGCGGAGGAACTCGAAACGATCAGCGACTACTTCGTCGGCGTTTTGAAGTCGAACCTGAAATTGCGCGAACTCGAACTCCCGACGCCGAAGGAAATCGACGAATCGTTCGTCGAGCTGCTCGGTTACGCGACGGAGTCGCTCGAGTGGATCGGCAAAATCTTCGCCGAATGGGGTTCGCGCGAAAAACTTCTCGAAGAGATGACCGAGCGCCGCGTTCGTTACGTCGGTCGAGTGAAGGAAATCCGCGAACAATTCCTCCATTCGATGTTCGAGGAACGCCTCGACCCGCAAGCGGTCGTCGCGGTCGACTACCAACTCAACGCTTGGCGCCGCGTTTACGAACACTTGCACAATATCGCCGAAGCGATGGAGCCGCGACGCGTTCCCGCCGCCAAACCGGCCGCCGTTTGAGCGGAAAGTATTTGGTTCGACGCTT
>JAFSFF010000466.1 GCA_017435375.1 Thermoguttaceae bacterium | reverse complement strand
ATTGTCGTTATTTGTCGTCGCGCTTAACGACGCCGCGTCAAACGGAGTCCCAATTTTCGAACCCTTGCCGAACCGCTTCGAGCGACTCGACTTGAAGGCGCGTAACGGTTTCCGGCGCCCGATAGAATTGTTCGCGAACGCTCGCAAACCATTCTTCGTCGAAGCCTTCCCAAACGCCGCGAGCGATTCCGGCGTCGATTTCGTCGATCGTTTGGCGAATCGCGTCGAACTCGTCGGGAGAAACCGGCGCGTTTTTGTCGTCGACAACCGTTTGACTTTCAACGGTTTGCGTTTCATTCGTTTCGTCGGATTTTTCGACTTCGTTCGCCTTTTCGAGCGCGGTTTCGACCGGCTTTTCGACGCGTTTGACGCAACGTCGATAAGCGTCCGACTCCCAAAATTTGTCGAACTGATCGGCCAACTTTTCGATAAACGCGGGCCCGACGCCTTTAATCTTTTTGCGTCCGGAAGTCAAGTCGTTCAAGAGGTTGGAGAGTTCGCCGACGGTCGCGTCGATCTCCAAACCGAGCTTCTCGAACTGCGAGTCGGTCAAGCGAAAATGTTCGTCGACGCGATACGACGCCCAGTCGTTCGAAATTTCGACGTCTTGCGACGACGCATAAACGACGCCCGCCGGTTCGGCTTTGCGTTCGAGCGCCGCCGCGTTCGCTTCCGCAAAGTCAAGCAGGGGGCGGGGTTCCGCGTCGCGGGCGTATTCGCTAACCAGCTCTTCGAGTTCTTCGCGGAGCCGTTTCGTTTCGCGTCCCCAATGCGCCGACGCTTCTTTCGCCGCCTTCAAGGCTCGCAAAAGTTCCTTCGAACGCGCTCAAAACTCTTCTCGCGCCTCGACTTCCGAAACAAGCCGTTCGCGACTCCAATTTTCGACGGCGTTCGTTTTTTGCGTTTGCTCGACGATTTCGCCGACCGACGAAACGACGGGAACCGGCGAAGGCGCGTCTTCTTTCGGCGCGTCGCAAACTTCGGCGCCGTCGTCGGTTGCGTTCGTTACCGCTTCCGTTTCGACGTCGTTTTCCAAAACGGTTTCGTCGAGTTCCGCGACGTCGTCCAAGTCGTCTTCGTCGTCGTAATAGTCGCCGTCTTCATCTTCGTCGTAATAATCGTCTTCGAAATCGTCGTCGAGCGGTTCCGCAAGCGCGTTTTCAAATTCGGCGTCGAGCGTTTCGTTTTGTTTAAGCGTCATTGTTTAAGTCCTTTCGATTCTTTGGGTTGAGATTTTCGTTTTTGCGCAAGTCGCCGGAGTTTTTCAAGGCGTGTCGCAAGAATTTAACTCTGTTGACGTTGTGTCGCTTTTTCGAGCTTTTCGACGCGTTCGCTCAACTCGAAAATCAACTCTTGCAAGCCTTTAAGTTTCTCGATATTGCGAAGCGCGCGTTCGTTTTCGTCGATAAAATGACCGAGAAAAGGAAGCGCGTCTTCAATATTGGCGGCGGCTTTGGTCAAATTTTTTGCGGTTTTTCTAATATTGGCCGCGGCAAATTCCAAATACTCGCCGACCGGCGCGAGATGAATAAACTTCTCGCCGTCGCCGCCGTCTCGGTCGACGTCGTCCGACTCGAATTCGATACGTTTCATTTTGCTTTTCTGATTTCGTAAGGCGTTGGTTAATAAGGGATAACGTCGCGGTTGAACGCGAGGGAACAAAGGCGATGGTTGACGGCGTTCTCTTCGGCGATCGTGATGCGGGCGTCGCACATCTCGACGATGCGCCCGAGAAGCGCTTCGCCGCAAGGCGATTCCGCAACCATTCGACGCGGCGTCGTTTCCGTCGTAAGTATCAGCGGCAAACGGGTTTCATACCGCCGCTTAATCAGCGCTTGCGCGACGTGTTCCTCGAACGAGTTCGCTTTCGGAACGACGTCGAGGAAGTCGTCGATAAGGAGTAGCGGCGCGTTCGTCGCTTTCCGAAAACTTTTTTCGAATTCGACGGCGTCGTAACGGAGCGCGGCCATCCGACGAACGAAGTCGCCGTATAACAACGTTTGCGCTCGAACCGGACGTTCGCGAGTCGTCAACGCGTCGACGATTCCGAAGGCTTGCGTCGACTTGCCGCTTCCGGTCTTCCCGAAAAACGCGATCCAGTTGCGCCGCGAACGCGCGATTTTGTCGAAGTTGGCGACGTATTCGCGGGCCGGCGGTTCGAGTTCGCGCCGCTCGAAATAAGGCAAGCCCGCTTCCGCGCGGTAACGTTTGCGACGTTCTTCGACGACGCAAGCGCAACGTTTGGCGACGCCGTTTTCGATGAAATAACCGTCGCCGTCGCAGTACTTACAAACGGTTGATTCTTCGGACGCGTCGTCGAACGCCTCCGTTGGCGGCGCGGCGTCATTCGCGTTTTGAAAATCGCGAAAAGTCGTACTTAGCCCCAAAGGCGACGTCGCGTCGTTGCGCGGCGCGATTCGGGGCGGCCCGAGCGTCGAGTTCATTTTCTTTCTCCTCCTTCGCGATCAACCGTTGAATATTTTCCGGTTTCAACGCGTCTCTTAAAAGCCAAGGGAACTTGTCTAACCGCGCCGTTTCAAAGGCTTTGCGGAACGTTTGTAGGTCGCCGTATTCCTCCCAAGCGCGCTTCGCTCGTTCGTGCGACACGGCGTCTAATTGTAAACCGCGATACCGCTGCTTCGTCGTTCCGAAATACTCGTTCCAAAGCGCGATCAGTTCGTCGGCGGGATAGGGCGGGGACTCGAACGACGCGACGTCGTCCGTTTCTTCCGCGTTCGATTCGAAGACGTCGGGCGCGATTTCCGGCGCCGCGTCCTTTTGTTTTTCGTTTTCGCAACCGGCGTTATTTTCCGGCTTGCGTTCTTTCGTTTCTTGCGTCGTTTCCGGCGGCGATTCGAACGTTTCGTCTTGTCGTTCGTTGTTTGGCGACTCGGCGTCAAGCGTCGGCGTTTCGGACGTCGCTTGCGCTTCCTCGCGTTTGCGTTTGCGCGCTTCGGCGCTCGCTCGACCCGCTTCGCGTCGGACTTCCGAAATTTCTCAGCGACGGCTAATCCTTTTCTCGCAACGTTTATTAAGCGCCGTCGAGAAAAAACGCGACCCGTCTTCGCTGAACTCGAAGAGCCCAAAATCGCGAACGACGCTCTCGACGAGCGCCGCGCGTTCGCGCATAACCCAAGCGAGCGCGGCGAAATCCGTTTCGAGTTCGAGCGTTTCGGCGCAATGAAGCCGCTCGATCAGCCGCCAGTACACGCCGTAACCTCGCGAACCGTGTTTGCGCAGAAGCGCGACGCATTTCGGGTCTTCGTCGGCTCGATTGTCGTGCGGGAAAAACATTGTCGCGCCCTTTGT
>JAFSFF010000465.1 GCA_017435375.1 Thermoguttaceae bacterium | reverse complement strand
CGACGGCCCGCGTCGAACTCGTTTCGAGCCAGCCGTCGGTCGCGACCATCCCGCCGCGAGCGTCGATTCCGAGAACGAGTTTGTTCGGGAATTTTTCGCACATTTCGAGGAACCACTCCGGTTTTTTCAGCGCGAGCGTTCCGACGACGAGGCGCGAAAGGCCGAGATCGAGCAGACGGCGAATCGTTTCCTCCGAGCGGACGCCGCCGCCGAGTTCGCACTCGACGCCGAACGGCGCCGTCGTCTCGACGACTTTCTTCACCGCGTCGAAATTCGCCGTCGTTCCGTCCTTCGCGCCGTCGAGGTCGACCAAGTGCAAGCGACGCGCGCCCTTCGAACGCCAAAAATCGGCCGTTTCCGCCGGAGAATCGCCGTACACCGTTTCCCGTCCGTAATCGCCTTGACAAAGACGGACGCAACGCCCGCCGCGAATATCGATCGCCGGCCAAATTTGCATTTTTCGTTCCTCGAAGCCAATTTTGTCGTTATATTTTATTTTCGACGCGTCGAGTTACAAAACATCGCCGCACGAAAATCGGAGAAGCGTCGAAAGTCGCCGAACGCGGAGGGAAACCGCCGTCGAATCTCTCCGTTCTTATTTTAACCTAATTTTACTTTTCGAAAAGAGCGGGCGCCGACGAAAAACCGCGCTCCCCGACTTTAACGTCGAGCGCCGACGCGCTCAACCCGCAAATTTTAACCTTTTTCGCCAAACCGTCTAAATTTAACTCGCGTCTGTCGACGCGCCGCCTCGTTTTTGCCTTTTTGCCTATAGATATATTGAAAGAAAACGCGGAGAACATAAAAAATTTCCAAGAAACGCGAAAAAGCGACGCGAAAACGACGGAAAGTCGAAGAACGATATTGACAAAATTCGTTTTTGCGCCGACAATAAGAGACGCGTTTTTGTCGACGCCGGTTTCCGACGCCGCGCCTTATATTTTGCGCTTTTTACCCATTTTTCACCCTTTGTCGAAATGATCAGCTTAAGCAGACAAGAAATCGTTCAAACGACCCGTCATTTAATCGTTAAAGTCGGCACCAACGTCCTTACGACGCGCGACGGTCTCCTCAACCGCGACCGCATTCGTTCGTTGGTCGCCGAAATTTGCGCCATCCGCGAACGCGGCGTCGAGGTGATCCTCGTCAGCTCCGGGGCGGTCGGGGCCGGAATGGGGCGGCTCGGTTTGGCGAAGCGTCCGAAATCGCACCCGGAACTGCAGGCGGTCGCCGCGGTCGGGCAAGGAACGCTTATCCAATTTTACGAACAGGAACTCGACGCTCGGGGCGTTCTCGCGGCGCAAGTCCTTCTCACCGCCGACGATTTGGCGCGTCGCGACCGTTATTTGAACGCTTGCAACACCTTCAAATCGCTCCTGAAATTCGGCGCCCTCCCGATCGTCAACGAAAACGACGCGGTCAGCACCGCCGAACTCGACTCGACGTTCGGCGACAACGACCGGCTCGCATCCCTCGTCGCGAACATCTTCCCGGAATCGCTCCTGATTCTGTTGACCGACGTCGACGGTCTTTACGACGGCGACCCGAGTTTGCCGGAGTCGAAGCTCGTTTCCGTCGTCGACCGCTGGACGCCCGACCTGATGCGAATGGTCGCCGAAAAACGCTCGAGCCGCAGCAAAGGCGGAATGTCGAGCAAGCTCCGCGCCGCGCAAACCGTTACGAGCGCCGGCGGGTGTATGATGATCGCCAACGGCGACGACCCGGAAATTTTGACGAAAATATACACCGGCGAAGAATACGGAACGGTTTTCTTTCCGCGTCGCCGCCTCTCCGCTCGCAAGCGTTGGGTGCGGTTCGCGCCGGTTCCGAGCGGGAGTCTCGTCGTCGACGACGGCGCCGCCAAAGCCCTCGAACAACAAGGAAAAAGTCTTCTGCCGATCGGCGTTTTGAACTGTTTCGGGCGTTTCAAAAAGGGCGACGTCGTTTCGATCGTCGACCGCGAAAACCGCGAAATCGCCCGCGGACTCGCCAACTACGGACATAAGGAAGTCGCGATGATTCGGGGCCGCCGCGCGTCGGAAATCGCCGACATTCTCGGTTTTTGCCCTTACGACGAAATCGTTCACCGCGACAATATTCAAACCAACGCCGAATTTTTAGACGATTGAACGCCGCCGCGTTTTCCCCTATTCGTCGCGACTTCCCCCTTTCCCGCATTTTTCGCATTCCCCGCAATTTCCCCAACCCCCGTTCGCAAGGAACCGCTCCGATGAAACCGACCGTTCGCGCCTTTATCGCCGTTGAAATTTCCCCGTCGATTCGAACCGAAGCGCGCAAAACGCTCCGCCCGGTGATGGAAGCCTATCCGAACGTAAAATGGGTCGAAGAGGAAAACTTTCACGTTACCCTAAAATTCCTCGGAACCGTCCCGACGGTCGATCTTCACCGCGTCGTCGCGGCGGTCGAGCGCGGCTGCCGCAAGTTCGAGCAGTTCGACCTCGTTTTCGAAGGCGTCGGCGCGTTCCCGAACGCGGAGGCGCCCCGTTCGATTTGGATCGGCGTCCGCGAGGGAACCCGGGAAATTCGCGAACTCGCCCGCCGAATCGAAGCGGAACTCGCCGAAATCGGTTATCCGCCGGAAAATCGCGAGTTTACGCCGCACTTGACGCTTGGTCGCGCCCGTCAAAAAGACCGCGAATCGGGCGTCGACGGCGGTCTCGGACGGATGATTTTCGAACGTTCGAACGTCTTTTTCGGCTCGTCGCCGGTCGACGCGGTTCTCGTTTACTCGAGCGAACTCGAACGCGGCGGCCCGAAATACGACGTCTTGGCCGAAATCCCGCTTTCCCCGATCGGCGTCGACGACGAGGAGGCCTTCGACCCAAAAGCGCTCGACGACGAAGCGGACGCCGCCCTCCGCGCCGCGTCGCAAGTCGAGTTCGCCGGTCAATTCCAAGAGAAAATCGACGCGAACTTCGACGTCGACGCGTTGGACGCCGGTCTTGAAGCGGAATTGCGTCAAATTTGCGGCGCCGATTTCGCCAAACGCGCCAAAAATCAAAAGCCGTCCGGCGGTCGTCGCCCCGATTCCAAAGGCGGACGCGGTCAAGGAACGCCGCGCAAATCGGTCGCGCCCCCCAAGTTCGACGACGTTCCGGAACTCGACGACGTCGATTTTGCCGATTTCGCCGACTTTGCCAAGTCAAACAACGTTAAGCCGACCGGGCCGAACCGCCGTCCGCGTCGAAAATAATCTTGGCGCCGTCCTTTCGTTTTCCTTTCTCGCGGCGGGGGG
>JAFSFF010000464.1 GCA_017435375.1 Thermoguttaceae bacterium | reverse complement strand
GAGCGATTTCGTTCAAACCGAGATTCAAATAGGCTTCGCCGGCGTCGACGTAAAGCGCGGCGGCGGTTTCGCCTTTAAAAGTCGCGGCGGCGTCGGCCAGTTGCTTCGGCTCGGTCGCGGTCGCGCGGGCGCGGTCGGCGGCGGTCAACGCGGAATCGGAGCCGTTCATTTTCGCGCGGATCGCCCAAATCGCGAGGAGAACGACGACGAAAACGAGCAAAAATTGAACCGCTTTCGCTTTGTTTTGCGCCAAATTATCTTTACCGCGAATCAAAAGTTGTTCGAGACTGTTTTTATCGTTCGAAATTTTCTTTGCCATGAATCTAAAATCCTTTAATCGAAAAACGCCGCCGCTCGGTAGCTCGCCGGTCGCGACGCGTTTCCGCTCGACGCAAAACAAGGTTTTCCGACGCCGAACGACTCGAACGGTCGCGATCGACGGAAAACTCAACGTTATCGTTATCTTTATAATATAAGGCGAAACCGGGGGCGTCGTCAAGCGCGTCGACGCTAAAAAACGCAAAAATTACCAAAATTTCGACGTTATTTTACCGATTCTTCCCGTCGCCTCGCCGTCAACGCCCCAACACGACGATCGCGACGTCGGCGTTCAAATTCTCGTCCGTCTCGACCGCGGCGCCGGTTTCGGCGTCGAGCGCGACCTTGCGGAAAATCTTGTATCCCTTTTCGGCGCAAAATTCTTCGAAGTCGAGAATCGTCAAAAACCGAACGTCGTCGGAGTCGTACCACTTCCGTTTCGGGTCGGTCGACGGCGCGCGCCCTTCGGCCAGCCGCTCGCGGAACCGCCGACGCCCGACGTTCGGGAAACTGACGATCACCCGCGTTCCGACGCGCAGCATCTCTTCAAGAAGCGCCTCGACGTTGCGAATCGTCTGCAACGTCTTCGAAAGAACGACGAAGTCGAACTGATGGTCGAGGAACGATTTCAGCCCCTCGTTCAGGTCGAGTTGAACGACGTCGAGCCCCTTTTCGGCGCACTTCAAGACGTATTTTTCTTGCATTTCGACGCCGACGAGACGCTCGTGTCCGCGCGCCTTCAAACGAGCGAGAAGGTCGCCCTTGCCGCACCCGAGGTCGAGAATCTTCGTCTTCGGCGGAATCAGCGCCAAAATGCGGTCGTAATCGACGCGGCGTTTCGGCGACTTCGGCGGCGCGCCGTAACTCTCGTTCAACGAACGGCGGCGCTCGGCGTCTTCCGGACGCCATTCGAGACTCAGATCGTGCAGGAAGGAACGCAACAACTCCCCGTATCGCGAAATTTCGTCTTCGAGCAAAAAGCCGTCGTGTCCGGCGTCGCTCTTGACTTCGCAGTAAGAAACGCGCTTGTCCCCGGCGATCGCGGCGTCGACCAACTCCCGCGAATGATACCCGGGAAAGAGCCAGTCGGAGGTGAAGCTGACGAAGAGCCAGCGGCACATCGAGCGGCGCATCGCGGCGATCAGGCGTTCGCGGTCGGAGCCCAAATCGAACGCGTCGAGGGCGAGCGTCAACGTCAAATAGCTGTTCGCGTCGAAGCGGTCGACAAACTTGTCGCCTTGATACGCAAGGTACGAACCGACCGAAAACTTCGTCTCGAACGAGGTGTCGATTTTGCGCCCGACGTTGCGGTCGGCGTTGAACTTGCGGTTCATCGACTCCTGCGACAAGTAGGTGATGTGCCCGAGCATCCGCGCGATGGCGAGCCCGGTCGCGGGGCCGGTTTCTTTGTCGTAATATTGGCCGCCGTGAAAATGCGGGTCGCTCATAATAGCGTTGCGCGCGACGACGTCGAACGCCAACGCCTGCGTCGTCATTCGAGGCCCGGTCGCGATCGCCGCGACGCCCGCGACGCCGTCCGGGTAACGCGTTCCCCAATCGAGCGCCATCAACCCGCCGAGCGAACCGCCGACGATCGCCAAAAGACGGTCGATTCCGAGCGCGGCGACGAGTTTATGTTGCACGTCGACAATATCCGCGACGGAAATCGACGGAAAATCCATCCCGTACTTGCGCCCGGTCTCCGGATTGATCGAGTCCGGCCCGGTCGTCCCGCGACACCCGCCGAGGACGTTCGCGCAGATAACAAAATAACGGTCGGTATCGATTCCCTTCCCCGGCCCGACGAGCGCGTCCCACCAGCCGGGATCGTCGTTTTCGTCGTGTTTGGCGACGTGCGAGTCGCCGGAAAGCGCGTGAAAGATGAGAATCGCGTTGTCTTCCTGCGGCGAAAGTTGGCCGTAAGTCTCGTAAGCGACCGTAATTTCCGGAAGCGTTCCGCCGTTCGTCAGCGAAATCGGGCCCGGGAACGTCATCGTCTTGACGTGCGCGAGCGGTTTGCCGGAACGAACCGCGTCGGTGCTGTCGAAGAGGTCTTCCGTTTTCGGAACCGGGTTCGAGGCCGCCGCTTCCGTCGCGTCGAGCGCCGTCGTTTCGTCGATTTTCGTTTTATCCATTTTACCGTTTTTACCCAACAAGCGCGTTTTGCCGCCGCGTTAAAAAACCAACGCCGCGTTAAAGGACGAATTTCACGCAGTAAAAACCGCCGATCAAGAGGACGAGGAACGCCAACGTCAGCGGGCCGAAGTATTTGTCGATCCAGCTTTTAATCGTCGGGCCGAAGACGTAAATCAAGCCGCCCATCAGGAAGAAGCGCGCGCTTCGCCCAACCAAACTGGAGACGATAAAAATCGGAATCGACATTCCGGCGATCCCCGCGGTGATCGTGAACGCCTTGAACGGAAGCGGAGTGAACGCCGCCGCGAAGAGCGCCCAAAAGCCGTATTCGGCGAAAAATTGGCCGACTTTGTCCATATTCTCTTGCGAAACGATATTCGGAACAAAATACGGCCCGACCGCGTCCCAAAGGAAATGCCCGATGTACCAACCGAGAACCGCCCCGCAGACCGACGCGACCGCGCTGACCGCCGCGTAATAAAACGAACGTTTCGGACGTTCGATCGAGAGCGCCATCTGCAACACGTCCGGAGGAATCGGGAAAAACGAACTCTCCGCAAACGACAGCGTCGCCAGCGCCGCCGTCCCAAAACGCGAGTGCGCCCAAGACAAGACCCAATCGTACAAGAATCGAATAAAGCGTTGGCATTGGACGAACGGCCAAAGAATCGGATTGACTTTCTTCGCCGCCGCGCCAGTCGACGTTTCGTCGCGCTTGGTTTCGCTCATCGTTTTTTTAGAATCCTCGTAAAATTTTCGTTAAATCCACCAATAGAAAACCCAGTCGCACAGGAAACGAACGACGCGTTTGCACTCTTCGCAGAACCAAACGAACGGATTAACCTTTTTCGCCGCGTCGGCGTTTTGGTCGCGTTTGATTTCGCTCATCGTTCGCCCTTTATTCCTCGCCGAATTTTCGTTTGCTTTTGGCTTCTCGCTCGTTTGGTCGCCTTAAAATGCCCCGTCGAGGCAAAACGCGACCGCTTCGAGCGTCGCCCCTTAACGACGGCGCTCGATTTCGACGTTTTTCAACGCGTTCAAAAAACGCCGATTCGTTAGGAGCGGAACCGGCGCTTCGCCTTTACTCGACGAAAATTACTCTTCGCAAATCGCGGCGTATTCGGTCGCGTCGAGGAGGTCGCCCTTTTCGAACGGCGCGTCGAGTTCGACGACGAAAACGAATTGGCCGTACGGGTCTTCGTTGATCGCTTGCGGCGCGTCTTCGAGGTTGGCGTTCGTTTCGACAATTTCGCCGGCGACCGGGGAGTAAATCGGGGAAGCGGCCTTCACCGATTCGACGACGCCCGCTTCGTCGCCCGCCGCGACTTTGGCGCCGACTTCCGGCAGTTCGACGTAAACGACGTCGCCCAAGCTGTGTTGCGCGAAGTCGGTGATCCCGACGTAAGCCTTCGTCCCCTCGACGCGGACCCACTCGTGTTCTTTCGAATAAAACAAATCGCTCGGCGTGTTCATCGCAAACTCCTTAGCGGTTAAAAAAGTTGGAAAATTTCTTAAAATTTATTCGTTAAAATCGGCCAAACCGGCGCCGTCAAACCGAACGTCGCCCCTTCCGTCGGCGACGCGTTCCCTTTTTGAGCGAGCGCCGCCGTCGAGTCGAAGCGTTTTCGACCCAATTTCGGACGCCGAAACCGACTTTTCGTTATCTTATCTCAAAAACGCGACCGTTTATCGCGTCCTTTATTCGCCAAAATTAGCGAGCGAGGGTCTTTTTGCGGTAGAAGATTCCCTTTTTGACGAGCGCGCGAATCGGCTTGTTGCGCACCATAATCTCGACTTGCGTTTCCGGTTCGGCGTATTGCGGCGGAAGGAGCGCGAGCGCCAAGTTTTTCCCGAGCGTCGGAGCCGGAACGCCGGTCGTAACGACGCCGACTTTTTCGCCGTTAACGCAAACTTCGCATTCGGCGCGCGGAATCCCGCGATCGATCGGTTCGAGTTCGCAAAGAACGCGTTTAAGCCCTTCCGCTTTTTGCGCTTTCAACGCTTCTTTCCCGATAAAATCGGCTTCCTTGTCGAGCTTGACAAAGAAACCGAGGCGCGCTTCCAACGGCGAAATTTCGGCGGAAATCTCGTGTCCGTAAAGCGGCAGCTTCGCTTCGAAGCGGAGCGAGTCGCGAGCGCCGAGCCCGACCGGGCAGATTTCGTCGCCGCCGGCTTTCAGAATCGCGTCCCAAAGCTCGACCGCGTCGGCGGAATCGCAGTAAACTTCGAAGCCGTCTTCGCCGGTGTACCCGGTGCGCGAGACGATACAAATCTTGCCCGCGACGACGACGTCCGCTTCGAAGTGGAAGAAGCGAATCGCGCTAAGATCGGCGTCGGTAAGGGTTTGAAGAATTTTTTCGGCGTTCGGGCCTTGAATCGCGAGTTGCGCGAATTGCGACGAAACGTTCTCGACCGTCAGCGTTTCCGGCGCGTGTTTCGCGATCCAGTCGAAGTCTTTGTCGGTGTTCGACGCGTTGACGACGAGAAGATAATCGGTTTCCGAATATTTGTAAACGATCAGGTCGTCGACGCAACCGCCGTTTTCGTAACACATAATATTGTATTGCGTTTCTTTCGGCGCGATTTTCGAGACGTCGTTCGAGAGAATCGATTGCAGGAAGTCTTCCGCTCCGGCGCCGCGAACGATAATTTCGCCCATATGCGAAACGTCGAAGAGCCCGGCGCTTTCGCGGGTTTTGCGGTGTTCGGCCAAGACGCCGGTCGCGTATTGCACCGGGAGTTCCCAACCGCCGAAATCGACGATTTTACCTTGAAGTTCGACGTGTTTTTCGTACAACGGGGTGCGTTTCAACGCGCTCATGAGTCGCTCCTAAACCGTCGACCGACGGCGAAAAATGCGGTAAAAAGGACGCCGCGACCCCAAAACGCCGCGACGCGTCCCCATCATTATAACGCGCTCCGCAAAAACTTCAAGCCGCCCCCCCGCCGTCTCCTTTATTCCCCGTTGTCTTGCCTTTCGCTTTTCTTCTTAATCTCGTTCTTCGCCCTTATTTCCCGTTCTTCTCGCCTTGTTTCGCTCTCGTCGTTTTCGTTCCCAACGAACGCTTCGCGCAACCGTTCGCAACCGGCCTCCGCTTCCGCCGCGACCCAACGTCCGACGCCGGAAAGCACCGCGGTCGCGCTCGACGCGTCTTTCCAAAATTTGAGCGCCGTCCGCAATTTCTCGACGTCGAACCCGAGCGCGTCCGCCTCCGCGACGACGAGCGAAGCGACCGAACGGGCGATTTTACGTCGCGACGCGGGCCCCGTTTGCGCCGCTTCTTCCGTTTGCGCCGCTTCTTTTACTTGCGCCGCTTTTTGCGTTTGCGCTGTTTCTTTCGTTTGCGCTGTTTCTTCTGTTTGAGCCGCTTCTTTTACTTGCGCCGCTTTTTGCGTTTGCGACGTTGTTTCTTTCCGCGCCGCTTCTTTCGTTTGCTCCGACATTTCCAATTCGACCGTTTTTTCCGGACGAAACGCCGCGTCGAGCGCCTTTCCGGCGGCCAACCCGACGAGCCCGCCCGCCAACGCGCCGACCGGCCCCGCCGCCGCGCCGATCAGCTCCCCCGCCG
>JAFSFF010000463.1 GCA_017435375.1 Thermoguttaceae bacterium | reverse complement strand
CGGAGAGAACAAACGCATCTGCGAAATTTGGGCAGAAGCGGTCGACGTAGTTGCCAGCGCAAGGCAAAGGCCGGCGATAATCGTTTTGATGCTTCGAGACATGGTCTTGTACCCACCTCTATTTACACATGAATCATCCAATTTGGGTTGCGCAGACCTAAAATCCATATCAGTCTGCTAACGGCTGTGCCGGTAGTATCGGACATTTCTTTCGCCATAGTTGAATCATAAATGAAATTCTTCCGGAATTTCTTTAAATCCGTCGAAATTTTTTCTTAAAAAAAGAGAAAGTAGGTAAGCGGCGGAAGAAAATCCACCTCTTTTAGGGGGAAAATAAGAGAGCGCGGCGACAAAAAAAGTCGGAAATTTTTTTCGGTACGCAATCGCGGAAAGTCGCGAATCGACCTAAAAAAAGGAAAAAAATGTTAAAATACGCAAGATAGAAGGCGCCGTCGTTAGAAGTCGAGCGAAGTGGGCGCGATATTTCGGCGAACCGAGCGAAGCAAAGGACGCGTCGGCGACCGAAAATCGCGCGCTTGCGAAGCGAAAAATTAAAGATAAGCGTCGCGACCGTCGCTTTTTAAGCGGTCGACGAGGCGGCGGAGCGCGGCGTCGTTTCCTTTTTTCGCGACGAGAAGCGCGTCGTCCGTTTCGACGACGAGTAGATCGTCGACGTCGACGAGCGCGACGAGTTTGCGGCGTTTCGACGGCGCGTCGGGCGACGATAAAACGCGAACGAAGGAGCCGCGAGCGTTTTCGGCGATCAACTCGGCGCCGGTCGCGACGTTGCCGTCGACTTCGTTAAGCGTTTGCGAACCCGACGTTTTCGACGCGGCGAAAGAGCGTTCGAGCGCCGCGAACGAACCGAGGTCGTCCCAATCGAACGGGGCCCGCAAAACGACGACGTTCGGAGCGCGTTCGAGGACGGCGTAATCGATAGAAATGCGTTTGGCGTTCGAGAATTCGCGAACGAACGTCGGATTGTCGGCGGTCGAACGACCGTTTGAGGCGGCGTCGGCGACGAGAGGCGCGATTCGGGCGAACGTCGCGCCGAGTTCCGGCTCGAATTGAGCGATTAGCTCCAAAATTCGACGCGCTTTCCAAACGAAAATACCGGCGTTCCAAAAGAAGCGGCCCGATTCGAGGAAGCGTCGCGCCGTTTCGACGTCCGGTTTTTCGCGGAAACGTCGGACGACGTAAGCGTCGGAACGATCAGCGCTTAACGCTTCGGCGATTTCGATATATCCGTAAGCGCTCGACGGTTCGGTCGGGACGACGCCGAGGGTAACGAGCCGCGTTTCGTTCTCTTCGACGAGTCGAACGGCTTGCGCGAGCGCCGCTCGAAACGTCGCGTCCGGGCGGACGAGGTGGTCGGACGGCAAGACGATAAGCGTCGCGTTTTCATCGACTTGCAACGCTTCGAGCGCGGCCCAGGCGACGCAAGGCGCCGTGTCGCGTCCGCAAGGTTCGAGGAGCGTTCGGCGCGGTTCGAGTTCCGGGAGCGCGTCGGCGACGAGCGGAGCGAACGAACGGCCCGCGACGACGAACCGACGTTCCGGCGGAACGAGTCCGTCGAGCCGAGCGAACGTCGCGGCGATCGTCGAGCGACCGTCCGGAAGGAGCGGCAAAAACGGTTTGGGGCGGTCGCGGCGGCTTTCGGGCCAAAGTCGCGTTCCGGAGCCGCCGGCCATAACGACGGCGCAAACGTTGGAAAAAACGGGGGTTGCGTTGGAATTGGGGGCGGCGGAGGCGGGAATCGGCGGCATTGCGGCAATAAAACATAAGGAAAGCGGGAAAGCGCGGCGGCTCGAACGGAAAATCGCTCCGAACGCGTCGAACCGCTCGACGCGGCGTTGAATAATAATATAATGATAACGTCGAAAGTCCCGTTTCGCGGCGACGAAAGGAACGCGAACGGCGATTTTGCGCGATTTTTCCCGCGTCGAACGGCGTTTTTTAGCGTTTTTACTTTTTTTGACGGCGGCGAAGCGCGAAAGTTCCCGACGCAGACGCGTTTCTTTGAAAATGTTGAAAATTGAAACGATAAAAAGAAAATCAAAAACGCGTCGAACGTCGAAGATTAACGACGTTTGAAAAGTTTGAAAAGTTTGAAAATTGAAACGGCGGCGTCGAAATCAAAACGCGGACGCTAGCGCGGCCGACGACGGGAAAACGCGGCTCCGAAAAACGTCTCGAACGTCGTTTTTTAAGGGCTTTTGAATAGTTTGAAAAACGTGCGTGTAATAAGCGGAAAGGAGAAACGACGACGATGACGATCGAAACATATTGGCCGGACGCGGCGACGCGAGCCGAGTTCGCGCGGCGAGCGGAGGAAGCGGGGCGGACGAACGCGGCGTTTTGGGGCGCTTTGCCGCCGCTTCCGGAGCGACCGTTCGACGGGCATAAGGGGACGTTCGGAACGGCGCTTTGCGTCGGCGGAAGTCGCGGAATGAGCGGCGCGATTTCGTTGACCGGGTCGGCGGCGTTGGTCGCGGGGGCGGGACTGACCCGACTCTTCGTTCCGGAGCCGATTTTGGAGACGGTCGCCGCTTTCGCTCGGGAATATACGACGATTCCGGGCGCTTGCGACGCGTCGGGGCGGCTGACGTCGGCGGCGGTGGAGGCGATTTTTAAGGAGTCGGCGGGCGCGACGGCGGTCGCGGTCGGGCCCGGGTTCGGACGTTCGACGGAGGCGACGCGGCTTGTCGTCGAACTCTTTTTCGAACTGGAGCGCCCGGCGGTTTTCGACGCGGACGCGCTCAACGCGCTTGCCGAAGCGGGCGTTTTCGACGAAACGCAAACGTTGGAAACGCGGGAGTTGGAGAAGAAAAAAACGGTTGCGGAAGGAACGGAAAACGCCGTCGGAGAAAAAGGGGGCGAGCAAGAGAAAAACGCTAAAAACGCCGCGCCGTCGAACTGTTTCGCCGGTCGCAAACCGCGCGGCGCTCGGATTTTAACGCCGCATCCGGGCGAGTTTGCTCGACTGACCGGCGCGAAACCGACGGGCGACCAAACGACCCGAATCGACGCGGCGACGGCGTTCGCCGAGCGGCTCGAACGATTGTTCGGCGACGGGGCGCGACGGCGGAGCGAATCGGAAAAAACGGTCGCGACGGCGCTGAAAAACGACGCGACGTTGGGAACGCTCGAATCGTTTTTGTCGGGCGAAAACGGCGCGACGGACGGAACCGCGAGTGGCGCGCCGTCGACCGTCGAAGCGAAGAGGCGCGACGCGGCGAACGGCGGCGATTCGGCGTCTCGACGGGAGAAGAGAACGTTGCAAGTCGACAATCCGAAGACGGTTAGCGATTATTCGGACGGCGGCGGTTCGGGCGATTCTTGCGCGGAGGCGAGGAAGACGCAAGGCGATTTTTCGTCGACGGCGAAGGAACGAGCGAGCGACGGCGCGTCGTTCGTCGTCGTGTTGAAGGGGGCCGGAACGGTCGTCGCGGACGGGAACGGGGCGGTTTGCGTCAACGAAACGGGGAATCCTAACCTCGCGACCGGCGGGAGCGGCGACGTTCTAACCGGCGTTATCGTCGGGCTTTTAGCGCAAGGCGCGACGCTGTTCGACGCGGCGCGCCTTGCGGTCGCGCTGCACGGCTTGGCGGCGGATTTAAGGGCGACTCGCTGTTCTCGCGGCGCGGTCGCG
>JAFSFF010000462.1 GCA_017435375.1 Thermoguttaceae bacterium | reverse complement strand
TTGCGAACTCTTGCGTTCCGAGTTTCGCGATCGCGTCTTTCAGGCCCTTTTGCCCGCCGGCCGATCCTTGCGAACGGACGCGAATTTTCGCGACCGGGAGGTCGAGGTCGTCGCAAACGACGATCAAGTCGGCTTTCGGATCGAGTTTGTAATAACGAACGGCGGCGGCGATCGAGCTTCCGCTAAGGTTCATATACGTCGTCGGACAAAGGAGGAGAACGTTTTTCCCTCCGATCCGAGCGTCGAGCGCGTCGCCTTGGAACTGGTTGCGCGGTTTGCCGGTCGCCCAACGCGACGCGAGTTCCGCGAGAACCATATACCCGATATTATGCCGCGTGTCGCGGTATTTTGGGCCGGGATTGCCTAAGCCGACGATAATTTTATCCGGTTTCATTTCGTTTTTCGGCGCCCTAAAGACCTTAAACAAAGTCTTGAGCATTGCGATAAACTCCCAGAATTGTTTCGACAATCAAGCGCGACTCGCGACGAAACTTGCGGAAAAGCAAGGGGCGAGGCGCGAAAGTCGAATTATTCCGCTTCTTCTTCGTCGGCTTTTTTGCGACCGATGAGTTCCGGTTCCGCGCCTTCGACGGCTTCTTCGGCGGTTTCCGAAACTTCTTCTTGTTCGGAGCATTCGACGACGACCGCGTCGGCCGGAGCGAGCGCTTTCACGCCTTCCGGAAGGACGAGATCGGCGACGCGAACTTGTTGGTTGAAACCAAGTTCGTTGACGCTGACGGAAACGCGTTCCGGAGCGTTCGTCGGGTCGGCTTCGACTTCGAGACGGTAGAGAACTTGCTTGACGACGCCGCCTTCTTTGACGCCCGGCGCTTCGCCGCGGATTTCAAGCGGAAGTTCGAGTTGGACGCGTTCGTTTTCGCTGACGCGGGTGAAGTCGACGTGAAGAACGACGTCGCCCCAAGTGTTCCATTGAACTTCTTTAATGAAGGCGCGTTCGTTGACGGCGCCCGCGAGATTCACGAAACGGTTGCCGAGGCGGATCGCGGCGTCGATTTGTTCGGCCGGAACGGTCAGGTTGACGACCTCTTTTTTGTGTCCGTAGAGAACAGCCGGGGTTTTGCCGCTTTCGCGAAGACGACGATTTCGACGCTTGCCGACTTCTTCGCGGCGTTCGACCGATAAAGTCAAAAATTCGACCATTTATATTCCTCTTCGAGGTAAAAGTACGCCGTTCGCCATCGAAAAACACGCGTTTTCGTACTCCGAACGGCCAATCTTTTGAGTGTAAAATAATACCTATTATTGCACGTTTCAATATTAGCGCAAGGCCCCCGACCTTTCGATAAATAATTTTTCTCCTTTTTTTCTTGTTTTCTTGAAAAATTTTTTTTGAAAAACGACGAAAGAAGGAGGCGAAGAAGCGTAAAAGAAACTTGGTAAACAACCAAAAGTTTGTTTGGAGGGGTTGGAGGGATTTTGACGCTCGTCGACGTTGACTTCGACGACGAAAAATTAAAATTTTTTGGGAAAAGGAACGCGCGTTTAAAGAAAGAAGAGCGTATAATGGGGCAAAGCGCGGGAATTGGACGCGAAACGTAAGGAAAATTTATTATCGGGCGTTACAACGATAAAACTTTAACTTTTTTTCGTCGGTTTTTTATTTCGCCCGCTTGCGCGTCTTCCCGCTTTATGGTACAATACCGACGTTCCGGCCCCGACGCGGCGATGTTTTTTCAAATTTTTGCGTCGAGCGGAAAAATCGCGTCGATTAGATTCGTCGCCGCGACGTTGGAACGACGCTAATAATTTATAATGCGGAAGCGGCTTTTTAGCCGAGTAACGAACGCCCCCGTCGCGGAGCGCGAAGATCCTCCTGAATTCCTTAAATTGGTCGTCACCCAAGAAGAGGAATGCAAGTTCTCGTTGCAGGAATTCGGGTATTTCCAAGTCTTCGCGTTTCCGCGACGGGTTTTTTTCTTGCCGGTCGCGTTGGCGCGCGATCGTTTGGCGTTGGAGACGGAGCGTGTCGGCCTCGTCTTTGCGTGGGTAGAGTAACGATTTTCGTTGGTTCTTACAAGCCCGTTTTTTAAAATTTTTCTTAATATTTTCTCAATAAATTTTAATAAAAAGATTAAAATAGTTAAAATAGATGAAAAGACGGGGTGAATTGCAACGCGGTTTTGATAAAGCGAGGCGTTTATTGAAAACGTTTGATTTCGTTGAGCCGCCGCGCGACGGCGCGAAAGGAAGTATTAGTATGCGCGGATTGCGTAAAGTAGAGAAAAGAGGACGATTATGACGGGCGACGCGAACGAACGATGGGAAAAAAAAGCGCCGACTCTTGCCAAGGAGGAAATGGAGCGCGCGTTCTTTTGGGCGCGTGATCGCGTTGTCGCGGCGGTCGCGGGGGGAACGTCTCCTAAAATGGGCGATCTAGGAGAAATCGCGACTTTGCGGGTGTTGGGCGCTTTCGTTAGTTTGAAGAAACGGGGGCGTCTGCGTTCCTGTATGGGAGCGATGCGCGAAGGAATCGCTTGGGGCGTCGCGCTCGACTCCGCCGCGGTTTCCGCCGCGACGTCGGATCCCCGTTTTCCGCCCCTTTCGCCGGACGAGTTTTACGACCTCGATTTGGAAATTTGGGCGCTTGGGGGGATGCGGGTAATCTCCGAGCGCGGCGTCGACCAGGTTCGAGCGATACAAATCGGGCGCGACGGGCTCCAAATCGAAGGGCGAGGACGGCGGGGCCTCCTCTTGCCGAGCGTCGCGGTCGAGTTCGGCTGGGACGCGGAACGGTTTTTGGAAGCGGTTTGCGAGAAGGCCGGGTTGGCGCGCGACGCTTGGACGAGCGACGAAACGCGACTTTCCGCTTTCGAGGGCGTTTCGTTCAAGAAACCGTTCGTTTATTTAGCGAGCAAAAATCCGACGTTGGCAAGGATAGTCGCCGAGCGAAACAAGGCGAGCGGGGAAGATTTCGAGGTTTCGGTAAACAGGGCAAATAAGGGGGATTCGGCAAAGTCGGCAAGCGCGGCTCGGCCGACGTTTACTCTCGCGCCAAATTTTTTCCGTTGGAACGTTCCGACGAACGAACAAAATAGCGAGAGTAAGCAAAATGGCGAAAGCGTCGGAAACGAAACGACGCGTTCGGCGGCGGTCGCGGGGCTTTTTTATCCGGCGACTCCGGCGGCGCGGAGCGCGTTGTTCGACGAATTTGGGTTGACGGCGCAAAATAGACAAAGCGCGGGGAATGTAGGAATTGGTAAGAATGGCGAAGGCGCGGGGAACGGCGAAAATCGGCGGGGTTGGAGCGCGGCGCTCGTTCCGCACGCCGGTTGGATTTATTCGGGGCGTTTGGCGGCGGCGACGTTAAATCGGCTCGAAATTCCGGAAACGGTCGTCGTTTTCGCGCCGAAACACCGAGCGGAGGGGGCGGATTTCGCCGTTATGCCCGCCGGGCGTTGGGACGTCGGCGGCGGAGAGAGCGTTCCGAGCGATCCCGATTTTGTCGAGCGGTTCGTCGCGGCGGTTCCGCCGTTCCGCAAGGACGTCGTCGCGCACCGCCGAGAACACGCGGTCGAAACGCTCGTTCCGCTAATCGCTCGCCGCAATCCCGAAGTAAAAATCGTCGGGGCGTTGATCGGGCGGGCGACGGTCGACGAATTGGCCGCGGCGGCGGCAAAGTTTGCCGAATTTCTCCAAAGTGAAGAAAAGAGCGGGAGAAAAGCGCCGTTAATTTTGATTTCGAGCGATATGAATCATTTTTTGAACGACGAAACGACGCGCCGACTTGACGCTCTCGCCCTCGACGCCCTCGAATCGCTCGACCCGACGCGCCTTCTGGAGACGGTTCGGCGCGAAAAAATCTCGATGTGCGGCGTTTTGCCCGCGTTTTTCGTTTTGACGGCGCTTAGTAAGATCGGTAAATTAAGCAAAACCGTTAAAGTCGGGTACGCGACAAGCGGAGAGACGAGCGGCGACCGGGAGCGCGTCGTCGGGTACGCCGGGTATCTTTTCGGGTGAAACGACGCTTTGCGGAGATTGCGGCGCCGGCGTTGTTTAAGAAGATTGACCGGTTTAGCGAAAATGGGTCGACTGACAAAAACGCGTTCGTTTTAACGTCGTTCGAGAGTCGCTTCCGACGGGCGTTTCGACGGGCGCGGCGCGAAAACGTTTGACGTCGGCGGCGCCGTCCTTTATAATGAAGCGCGTCGGTCGGCGGCGAGCCCTATTTGGGCCGATTTTGCCGATTTTGCCGGCTTGGCGTTTGCTTTTAGGCGCTTTGAGTTGCGGAGGCGACCGCGGTTGAGAGGAGAAAAAAATGCGTTTTTCGGCGATTTTGTCATTATTATTAATAGGCGGCGTTTCGACGTCGGTTTTGCCGTCGATTTTCGCGCCGGTTTGGGCGCGAGAAAACGGAATGCAAACGGCGGAAACGGCGGCGTCGGCGACGAGCGAAGAGGCGGCGAACGCGTCGGCTCCGTCGCGGCGCGACGTCGAAACGGTCGTTCCGGCGTCGGACGAGCGGGCTCCGGCGGGGGCGCCGATCGCGTTCGAAAAGCGGGACGGGGCGTTCCTCGGCGCGGATTGGCTCGCCGATTTCGCGACGCCGCCGCGCGAGTTTCGCCCGCTTCAAATCGTTCACGGGCAAGATTTAACCGATATTAAAACGGTCGAATATTACCGCGACCAATGCGGGCTCGGCGGGCTCGTCGTCAACGTCGGCGGGGCGGGGTACGTTCGCGAACAGGCGAACTGGGACCGCTTCGTCGCCGGGCTCCAAAACGTCAAGGACGCCGGGATGCGCGCTTGGATTTACGACGAAGACGGCTATCCGAGCCTCAGCGCCGGGGGCGTCGTAATGGAGGGACGCCCCGAGCTTTGCTCGCAAGAGCTGGCGTTCGACCGCGACGCCGCCGAGCCGTTCGTCGTCCGCGACTGTTACGAGTTCACCCATTCGAGCAACAACGTTTTCGCCGCGCGGAAGTATCCGAATCCGCTGAACGCCGCGGCGACCGAACGCTTCCTCGACGTTACGCACCGACGGTACCGCTCCGAAATGAAGCCGGAGCTGTTCGAGTACGTCGAGGCGTTTTTCACCGACGAACCGTCGATGATGGCGGTCAACCTCGGCGAAATCCAGGAGGACATTCGACGCGGCGTCCGGACGCTCGACCCGCTCGACCCGAACAAAAAGAAACTGCCGGTCGTTCCTTGGTGCGACGACTTGGAAGAGCGTTACCGCGAAAAATACGGGGTCGAGTTGCGCCCGAACCTCCGCTCGCTCTTCGAAGGCGATTCCGACGCCGACCGCGCCGTCCGCCGCAACTTTTGGACGCTCGTCGGCGAACTCGACGTCGAACGATTTTACAAGCCGATTCAGGATTTTTGTCGCGAAAACGCTAAGGGCCCGGTCGCGTCCGGTCATACGCTTTATGAGGAAAATATCGCCTTGCACGTTCCGCTCGACGGAAACAAGATCGCGGCGCTGAAAAAATTCGACTTGCCGGGGCTCGATATGCTGAATTCCGACCCGCACGCCTATTTTTGGGGTTGCTGGCTCGCGGCGGCGTTTCCGGCGTCGGCGGCGGAGTTTATCGGTCAACGTCGGGTGATGACGGAAGTTTGCGACTTTTCGCAGATTCACGGCGGTCATAGAAAGCCTTGCGACTTGGCGATGATGGAGGCGACCGCGTCTTGGCAGGCGGCGTTCGGCGTTACGGAATATACGCTTTATTACGGTATTAACGGCGGCGAAAAGGCGCCGGAGCGGAACGAAGCGTCGCACCGCGATTATTGCCGATACGTCGGGCGGCTGAACGCCGTG
>JAFSFF010000461.1 GCA_017435375.1 Thermoguttaceae bacterium | reverse complement strand
CCTGCGTCAACCGCGTCGGCGTCGACCTGAACGCCGCGACGCCGGCGATTTTGCGCGATGTCGCCGGGCTCAATCAACTGACGGCGAAGCGCGTGTACGAGCGCCGCGTCGCCAACGGCCCGTATCGCCGTCGCGAAGAGTTGAAGGAAGTCTCCGGACTCGGCGAAACGGCTTTCTCGCACTGCGCCGGGTTCCTGAAGATCGTCGGCGGCGACAACCCGCTCGACGCGACTTGGATTCACCCGGAAAGTTACGAACTTGCGACGAAAATCCTTGAAAAACTTGGTTTTGCCGCCGACGATCTGCGCGTTCCGGCTCGCGTCGCCGAGTTGGCCGAAGCGATTAAAGCGACCGACGCCGCCGCGCTCGCGGAAGAATTCGGCGCCGGGCCGCTCGCCGTCGCCGACCTGCTCGAACAGTTCGTCCGACCGGGCCTCGACCCGCGCGACTCCCTTCCGGGCCCGATTTTCAAGAAGGGCGTCCTCAAAATGGAAGACCTGCAACCGGGGATGGAGCTGACCGGCGTCGTTTTGAACGTCGTCGATTTCGGCGCTTTCGTCGACGTCGGGCTTCACGAATCCGGGCTCGTTCACATCAGCCAACTCGGCGACTCTTACGTCCGCGACGCGCACCAAAAGGTCGCGGTCGGCGACGTCTTGAAGGTTTGGGTGCTTGAAGTCGACCCGAAACGCCGCCGCGTCTCGCTGACGACGCTCGCGCCCGGAACGGTTCGCGAACGTCGCCAAGACGGCCCGCGTCGACCGCGCCGCGACGAAAACGCTTCCGCCGGAACCGCTTCCGAAAACGGCGGCGAACGTCGTCCTCGTCGCGAACGAGACGGCGAAGAACGTCGTCCGCGTCGCGAACGGGGCGAGCGAGCCGAACGCGGGGAACGGGGCGAACGTTCCGAAGGGAATCGGCGGGGCCGCGGTCGCGACGACCGTTCGGAAAGAGCGCCGCGAGTCGTCGTCGCCGCGCCGAAAAACAAGAAAATCAAGCCGATTTCCGACGAGATGAAGTCCGGCAAAGAGGCGATGCGCAGTTTCAGCGACTTGGCGCAATTCTTCGGACGCGTTCAACCGGACGCCGACGCCGAGAAGTGATTTCGGACGTCGCGTTTTAACGGTTGCGAGAACGTCGGCGGCGCGTTTGTAAGCGGCGTCGGCGTTTTCGACCTCGCCAAATTAACATTTTCGCGCTTGGCGGAGCGTCGTTTCGCGTCGTTTTTTAGGAAGCGGCGGGAGGAAACGGCGTTCGCGAGCGCGTCGAGCGAATTTTCGCGTTGAGAGTTGTTGTGAAAGTTGCGCAAATTAGAGGGATCGCCGCGAGTCTTCCCGACGGTCGGTTGGACAATCGCGAGTTGGCGCGAGTTTTCCCCTTTTGGACGGAGGAGAAAATTCGGCGCAAACTCGGGATCGCGACGCGACCGATAGCGGCGGAAAACGAAACGGCGCTCGATCTCGGCGTCCGAGCGGCGAAGCGGCTTTTCGAAGCCGGAATCGCGACGCCGGACGAGATCGATTTCGTCGTTTTTTGCACCCAGTCGCCCGATTATTTCTTGCCGTCGTCCGCTTGCGTTATGCAGAATCGGCTCGGGCTGCGGCGCGAGTGCGGCGCGTTCGATATGAATCTCGGCTGCAGCGGATACCCTTACGGCCTTTCCGTTTGCAAGGGGCTGATCGAAACCGGCGTCGCGAAGAAGATTCTCTTCGTAACCGGCGAAACGTACTCGAAATACATTAACGCCGAAGACCGGGCGACGCGTCCGCTTTTCGGCGACGGCGCCTCCGCGACTTTGCTTGAGGCGGTCGAAGTCGACGCCGCGACGAACGACGTTTGGAGCGGAGCGCCGACGGTCGGCCCGTTCGAGTTCGGAACGGACGGTTCCGGCGCCGAGATGTTGATCGTTCCGGCGGGCGCGGCGCGGAAACCGTCGACGCCCGAAACGGCGGTTTCGGCGCTCGACGCGTTCGGCGGGTTCCATTCGGAAGACCAGCTCTTTATGAACGGGCCCGGGATTTTCAATTTTTCGGTCGACGTCGTTCCGGCGTTGACGAAGCGGCTCGTCGCGGAGGCCCAAAAGCGCGGCGTCGAAATCGACGCGTTCGTTTTTCACCAAGCGAACAAGTTTATGCTCGACCGCCTGCGCGACCTTTGCGAACTCGACGAAGCGCGCTTTTTCAACGACATGACGGAGCGCGGCAACACCGTTTCGAGCAGCGTGCCGATCGGAATGATCGACGCGACCGCCGCGGGACTCTTGAAACCGGGTTCGGTCGCGCTGTTGGTCGGGTTCGGCGTCGGGCTCTCTTGGGGCGCGTGTTTCGTTCGCCTTCCGGAGAACTTCGAAGTCGTTCCGCTCGATTAACGGCGGCGAAAAAAGCGGCGCGTTGGCGGCGTATTAATATATATTGACAAATTAACGAAAAAAACAAACGAAAAATAGTTGGAAACGGCGAAAAAATGAGCGAATCGACCGGCAAACCCGCCAAGGCTTGGGGGGGCGTCTTCACCGAAGCGACCGACGCCCGGATGGAAAAATTTTCCGAAAGCATTAGTTTCGACAGCCGAATGCACGAGCAGGATATTCGCGGCTCCATCGCGCACGCTCGGATGCTCGCCGACGTCGGGATTCTGACGGCGGACGAGTTCGCCGCCATCGAGCGCGAACTGACGGCGATTGAAGAGCGCATCGTCAAAGGCGATTTCGAATATTCGATCTCGAAAGAAGATATTCATATGCACGTCGAAAGCGCGCTGATCGAGAAACTCGGCGACGTCGGACGTAAACTCCACACCGCGCGAAGCCGCAACGACCAAGTTTCGACCGACTTCCGCCTTTGGATTCGCGACGCGATCGACCGTCTCGACGTTCTTCTCGCCGACCTGCAACGGGCGTTCGTCGGGCGTTGCGACGGCGATTTCGACGTCGTCGTTCCGGCGTACACGCACACGCAGCGCGCGCAACCGGTCTTGGCGCCGCACGTTTGGCTCGCTTACGTCGAAAAGCTCCAACGCGACCGCGAGCGCTTGGCCGACTGTCGCAAACGCGTCAACTCGATGGGGCTCGGCGCCGCCGCCTGCGCCGGAACGAGCCTTCCCATCGACCGAACGAAAACCGCCGAATATCTCGGGTTCGAGTCGATCGCGGCCAACAGCGTCGACGTTTCGAGCGACCGCGACTTCGCCGTCGAGTTCGCGTTCGATATGGCGCAAATCGCGATTCACCTCAGCGGTTGGGCCGAAGACTGGATTTGGCACTCGACGGTCGAATTTAGCTTCCTGCAAATTCCGCAAGCGTTTTCGACGGGGTCGTCGATTATGCCGCAAAAGGTCAATCCGGACGCCCTCGAACTGATTCGCGGGAAGACGGCGCGCGTCGTTGGGAATCTGCAGTCGCTCCTCGTCTTGACGAAGGGGCTCCCGCTCGCGTACAACCGCGACCTGCAAGAGGACAAAGAGCCGATTTTCGACTCGTTCGACACGGTCGAAGCGTCGCTTGCGCTCGCCGCGCCGCTCGTCGCCGGAACGACGTTGAAGCGCGAGGCGATCGCCGCCCGAATCGAGCGCGGTCACCTCGACGCGACGAGCTTGATGGAGTACCTGATTCGACGCGGCGTTCCGCAACGCTCCGCGCACGGCGTCGTCGGTCGCTTGGTGCGAATCGGGCTCGACTCGGGCCGCGCGCTCGCCGAACTTTCGCTCGACGAAATGCGCGCCGTTTGCGACGCCGTCGACGAAGAAGTTTACAACTATCTCGGCGCCGCCAACGCGGTCAAGGCGATGAAGAGCTACGGCTCGACCGCGCCCGATCAGGTGCGGTTCCAAATCGACGCTTGGAAGGAACGCTTGGGGCTTTAATCGCGCCGTCTCGTCGGAAGCGGAGCGTCGGGGAATCGAACCGCGCCGCCGCTTCCGTCGAGATTTTTAGGAACGCGCCGTTTTGCGAATTTTTAACCCGTTTTGGGAGAACGATTTATGTCCGACGCCGAACGTCCGGAAATGGAACCGCTCGACGAACTCGAACCGCTCGACGAATTGGAGGCGCCCGCCGACGTCGAACTTTGGACGCCCGCGACCGAAAAGCCGGGCGACGTCGCGACCCGCGTCGTTTCCGACGCCGAGGCCGGTTGGCGGCTCGATATTTTCCTCGCCGCGAAGTTCCCGCAGTACAGCCGCGTTTTGCTCCGCAAAGCGATTCAAGCGGCGGACGGCGTCGCCGTCGACGGGAAACACGGGAAGCCGTCCTTCCGCCTGAAACCGGGCTCCGTCGTTACGTTTCGCCTCGTCGAACCGCCGCGCGAGTCGCCGATTCCGGAGGACATTCCGCTCGACGTCCTGTTCGAAGACGACGATATGGCGGTCATTAACAAGCCGTCGAATATGGTCGTTCACCCGTCGCGGGGGCATTGGTCGGGAACGCTCGTCGGCGCGCTCGCGCACCGCTTCGCCGGGCAACTGAGTTCGAACCGCGGCCCGGCCCGCCCGGGAATCGTTCACCGACTCGACCGCGACACGAGCGGCGCGATTATCGTCGCGAAAAACGACGTCGCGCACGCCAACCTCGCCGCGCTCTTCGAAGAAAAGCGGATTCAGAAGGAATACTTCGCGATCGTTCTCGGCGTCCCGAACGTCGACCGCGACGTCGTCGATCAACCGATCGGCCATCACCCGAAATTCCGCGAGCGAATGACGATCGCGCCGAACGACCCGGAAGCGAAAACGGCGCAAACGTTCTTCGAAGTCGACGAGCGGTTCCGCGGCTTTTCGACGATTCGCTGCCTCCCGAAAACCGGGCGAACGCACCAAATCCGCGTTCACTTGGCGCACGTCGGCTGCCCGATTCTTTGCGACAAGTTGTACGGCGGTCGCGCCGCGATTACCGAAAACGAACTCGCCGGAATCGTCGACCGCTCGCCGCGTTCCGGCAAAAACGCCGCCGATTCGGACGCCGTCGACGCCGGGCCGACGCCGATTTTGGCGCGCCAAGCGTTGCACGCTCGCAAGATTACGTTCGAACACCCGACGACCCGCGAAACGATCGTCGTCGAAGCGCCCCTTCCGCCCGATATGACGGCGACGCTCGAAGCGTTGCGGAAGTATCGCGCCCTTTGACCTTATCCTCAATTTTATCAGCCGTTTAAGTTTTTCCGTTTTGGGAGCGAATATGTCGACTTTCTCCGTCAAGACTAAAAACGACGCGCTTTGGCGTCCGCTTTACCCGTTTGAATCGCGTTACGTCGAAATCGACGGATTCCAATATCATTACGTCGACGAAGGCCCGACCGAACCGGACGGCGTCGAGCGTCCGACGCTCCTTATGTCGCACGGGAACCCGACTTGGTCGTTTGTTTTCCGCGACGTGATCAAGGCGTTTCGCGGGAAATATCGAACGATCGCCGTCGACCATATCGGTTGCGGGCTCTCGGAAAAACCGTCGATTCGAAAGTACCCGTATTCGCTCGACCGCCGCGCCGAGGATTTGCGCAAGTTCGTCGAAAAACTCGACTTGAAGAACGTCGCGCTGATCGCGCACGACTGGGGCGGGGCCGTCGCGATGGGAACCGCGACGCGAATTCCGGAACGATTTTCGAAAATCGTCTTGATGAACACCGCCGCTTATCTGAACGACCGCGTTCCGAAGCGGATTCGCCTTTGCCATATCCCGATTTTGAAGCGGATTATGCTCCAAGGCTTGAACGTCTTCCCGCGCGCCGCGACGAAAATGGCGACCGAAAAGGGACTCTCCGAAGAGGTTAAGGCCGGTCTTCTCGCGCCTTACGACTCTTGGTCGAACCGGATCGCCGTTTGCGAATTCGTTCAAGACATTCCGACGTCGCCGCGGCACCGCTCGTACGAGACGTTGAAAACGATTCAAGAAAAGCTCCCGACGCTCGCCGACAAAGATATCGCGCTGATTTGGGGGATGGAAGACTGG
>JAFSFF010000460.1 GCA_017435375.1 Thermoguttaceae bacterium | reverse complement strand
GGTTTCGCGCCAAACGGAACCGCGTCCGACCGCTTTGCCGAACGACCAAAGATCGTCGATCGAACCGAGCCAAAGCGCGGCGCCGCCGTCGTCGGAGCGGACGATTCGCCCGGCTTTCGGGACGTTCGCCGCGTTGTCCGGCGAGTTTTGAACGTCTTGCGGAACGACGCCCGCGAGGACGAGCAAGCCGCGGTACGAGACGTAATCGACGATTAAGCGACCGTCGGTCGCGATCGGGCGAATCTTCGCGAAGCCTCCGGCGTTTTGAGCGGGAAGTTCGTAAAACGTTCCGGCGCAATGGAAAAGGTCGCGTTCGGTCGCCGTTTCGCGGTCGAGTCGGCAAGGAAGGGGCGACGCGACGCGGGCCGCTTCGTCGGAGCCGATCGGGAGACGATAGCGGTTCCCGTTCAAAACGACGACGGCGCTTAACTCGTCGATTGAAAAGACTTCCGGCGCCGGGAGACGCGGCTCGACCATCGCCTTGACGCGGCTAATCGTTCCGGGTTCGCCTCCTTCGAAACGGCAAGGAACGCGTTCGAGACGACCGTCTTCGGTCAGTTCGTAATAGCGTTCTTCGGCGACCTTGCCTTCTTGGACAAGGGACGAAACGACGGCGAGGCGGTCGTTATCGGCGCGAACCCAAAAACAAGCGCCTAAAAAATCGGAAACGTCGGCGGGCGAAGCGATTCCGTCGAAGATCGGCGCGGCTTGCGTCGGGCGTTCGTCGGCGTTCTTGTAATGGAAAAAGCAGGTCGCGTCGACGAGAGCGGCGTTCGAACGGACGCGAATCCATTCGCCGATTTCGGTCTCCGAAAAGTCGACCCAAACGGTTCCTGCGCCGAATTTTACGTCGGACGGTTGCGCGGCGTTCGCGGTCGAACTTTCGTCGACGTTTGGCTCGGCGTTCGCGCTAAGAGAAGGCGCGTTTTTCGGAACGACGACCGTTTTCAACGGTTCCCAAGCGCCGGTTCCGTCGCGGTCGACTTCGAACGTAATTTCAACGTTTTCAACGCCTTCCGGAAGCGTCGCGTCGGCGAAATCGACGAACGCGCTCCGACGGTCGAACCCGGCGAAGAGATAGGCGTCCGACGCCGCGTCGCGCTCGACCGCTTCGTCGAACCAAACCGCGCCGCGACCTAGCGCCGGGCCGAACGCGTCGAGTTTTTCCGGCTCGACGAACCAAAGATTCGAGTTCGAGCGACCCGGGCCCGCGATCTCGCCTTTGAGCGGCGATTTGTTCAAAAATTCGCTCTTCGCCGCGTCGTCGCAACCGAACGCGACGCGACCGTTCCAAAACGCAAAGTCGCCGATTACTTTAAGATACGTCGAGCGCGGGCGGATTCCGCGAGCGTTCGCGGCGCTAAAATCGCTCGGAAAACGCCAAAAATGCCCGTGCATCGTCGCCAAAAAATCGGTCGGCGAATCGATTTCGCGAATCCGCGGCCATTCGGTGTTCCAGCCGTGCGCCCCGTCGTAACAGTGCGACCCTTTCGGGAGGCGGTAAAAGCTCCATTGCCCGCCGTCGAGAACCGCGAGAATAACGGAGCGATAATCCCAGCCGAGCGACCAAAGCGGGTCGTTTTCCGCGTCCGCGCCGTCGATTCCGCCTTTCGTCGTTACTTCCGTAAACTGCTTGCGCAAAACGACTTGCCAATCGCCGTCCGCCGTTTTCTCCGCGAGGCAGCCGGACGGAACGTTCGGATTGACGCGCGCTTCGGTCGAATTTTCGCCGTTGTTCGCGTAAACGAGCCGGCCCTGCGACGTATAGCCGCCCTTGCCGTGATAGCCGGGGAGAACGTCGGCGCCGTCCGGACGCGGGCGGTTGCCGTCGGTATAAAGCTCTTTCACCGCGAGCGTTTCGACGTCGACTTCGTAAAGGCCCTCTTCCATCGTGAGGAAGTAAACCTTGTTTTTCGGGTCGGTTAGGTGCCTTGCGACGGCGGTGTGTCGCCCGAACATTTGCGAATGCGGAATCGTGCGGACGGTTCCGTCGGCGCCGATCGCGTGCGATCCGATGAAAAGCTGATTCGACTCGCGGTGAATCATTCGGTTGGCGTTCGTGCCGCCGACGCTTTCCGGGCGCGTCGTTCTGTTCAAGTCGGCGTCGATTTCGTAAAGTTTGTCGCTGGAACCGTTTGGCGAGTGCGGCCCGTAGGTGATCGTCCAAAGACGCCCGGCCCAAGGAACGACCGCGCCGGTTCCGCATTCGTTTTCGTTATTGAACCAAGCGAGGCGCGGATAAATCCCGCCGAACGAACGTTTTAGCGCGAGCGGAGTCGGCGGCGCGTCCGGTTGAACGGCGGCGTCGGCGCCGGGCGCCCCGGCGGTCTGTTCGGAAGAAAGAGCGGGCGGCGTTGGCGACTTGGCGTCGTCGGCAAAAAGCGACGCGGCGCCAAACGCGGCGGTCAACGAAAAAACGGCGAACGCCGTCGAGCTTCGAACGGGAAAGCGTCGGTGCATAATTGTTTTCCTTAAACGGTTTAAAGAACGGAAGGTAACGTTTGAACGAAAGCGCGGTCGGCGATATTACTTCGCGGCGTCGCGGCGACATTCGAGGAGGAGGAAACCGCAAGGCGGAACGGCGAACGAACGCTCGGCGGCGTCGATCGGGCTCGACTTCAAAACGACCGCGTCGCGCTTCTCGGCGTCGTTGGCCGCGTCGATTCCGTCGGCGACCAGTTCGCTCTTGACGACGGGGACGTAACCTGCGGGAAGTTCGACGTTTGCGACTTGCGTTTCGGTCGAGGAGCGGTTGACGACGGCGACGTTAAGCGACGTCGCGTTCGGGGACGCCGCGACGACGTCGAGGTAGGGAAGCGTTTCCGGAAGTTCCGTCTTTTCGCCGTTTGCGTCGCCTTCGAGCGCGAATTTGACGTCGGCCGACCGAACGCCGGGCCCGGAAACCGCCGCGTCGCAACGAGCGCCGACGATTTTTTGGCGGTACGTTTGGAAAATCGGATAAAGCGCCGTCGGGAACGCGTCGTTTTCGCCGACCGTTTTGACGACGCCGTGTCCGTTGACCGGGAAAATGTACGT
>JAFSFF010000459.1 GCA_017435375.1 Thermoguttaceae bacterium | reverse complement strand
ACGTAAGCCGCGTTTTTTGCGCAGAACCCCTAGTTTAACGCCTTGGAAAACGCAACGCGCCGTTAAAACAAGAGTTAACGGCTTCTAAGTTTTTGCGGCGCGTCGCGTAAAAAAGGGCGTTTTCTCGTCGGAGACGGCGGCGGAGGAGGGCGAACGGAGATAAGGAAACAAAACGCGAGAAAAAAAAGTCGGCGGCAAAAAACGGCGAACGAAGGGGAAAGCGAACGAGAAAAAATCTTTTTGCGAAGAAAATTTTGAGAAATTTTTAAAACGTGTTGCTTTTTGACGTCGGAGGCCTTATAATATAAGGAAACGAGATATTCGAGACGTCAATTTAGGTAAGATGTGAATTAGTTGGTTGGGAAGCGCGTCGTCAAACGTCGGCGCGTCGAACGATTTTGAGGACGGTAGGGCGAAGCGGTCGCGACGGGCGGCGCGTTCGTTCGACCGTTTTTGCGTTTTACTCGGTCGGGTCGGCGAACGCGGACGAGGAAAGCGGCGGCGTTCGGCTTCCCGATTCTCCCTTATTTTTAGGAACGTAGAAAGTAACGGTGAACGAAATGTTTGAAAATCGAAACGAACGAACGTCCGAAGCGCGCGCCGCCGAGGAACCGAAAACGCTCCGGCTTCGGAATCAGTTGCTCGCTTGGTGCAAACATATCGCGTCCGAGGCGGCGAAGGCGCTCGCTTTGGGGAACCGCAGCGTTCCGGTCGAGGAGTTTTTGTTCGAAGCGTTGACGGCTTCGTCGCGGGCGTCGAGCGCCGACGCTCGCGAGTTGACGCGGCTGATTTTGAAAGCCGATCTCGTCTTTCAGCTCGCCGAATATTTGGGGAATGAAAAAGAGCCCGAATATCAAGAAGATTTGGAAAAACAATTTCGCGAACAGGAAAAAGCCGCGCCCGCGCCCGACGACGCGACGGTCGAGGAACTGGCGGCGCAAGGCGAGGAATACGACGCGGCGCCGCGTCTTGAACGACTCGGCGCGGTTCCGTTCGGTTTGCAAGAGACGATCGTCGACGGTTTGAAGGGCGTCGCGTCGTTGATCGAGCGCGCGACAAATTTGGGCGAAAGAACGATTCCGCAACGCGAATTTGAAGCGCAAGGGATTCGCGCTCGAGCGAAGGAAACGCGGGCTCGCGACGCTAAAGAGAAGGAGACGAAGGCCGCGTTGATCGCCGAAGCGGAGCGAATTGAAGCGGAAGTCGAGCGTTGGCGAACGACGCGGCGCGCGGTCGTCGACGGCGTCGTCGAGACGCTTGCGACGTTGGCGCCGGAACCGACCGACGTCGACGCGTTGGCGGAGGCGGTCGAAAAAACCGGGCGTTTGGCGGCGTCGGCGTTCGAGTTGGTCGAAGTCGGGACGTTTCTTGAATACGGCGCGCCGGTTCCGACGGTCGTTCGCGCGTCGGCGACGGGCGGAAAATGCGTCCTCTTTAGCGGCGACGATTTCGACGTTCTGCTCGAGTTGCTCGAACGGGCCGAAATTCGCGATTTGAACGTTTGGACGCGCGGCGAAGCGATCGCGGCGCACTCGTTCCCGGCGTTCAAAAAATTCAAGCGTTTGGTCGGGCATTACGGCGGGTCTTGGCTCGATCAACGTCGAGAATTCGGCGCGTTTCCGGGCGCGATTCTCGCCGCGTCGACTCCCCTTGAAACGCCGGACGAGTCGTATCGCGACTATATCTTTACCGCCGGCGCGACCCGGTTGGACGGCGTCGCCGCGTTGGAGCGCGACGCTTCCGGCAAACTCGATTTCGCGGAGCTGATTCGAGCGGCGGTCGACTCGCCCGGTTTCGCCGAGTCGCGGGGCAAGGGCGCGACCGAAAAGATCGCGGTCGGGTTCGGCGGCGACGGGCTCGACGGAATGATCGACAAACTGGCGCGAGCGTTCCGACAAGACCGAACGAAGCGCGTTTTCGTCGTCGGCGGCGAGGACGCGCCGGACGGCGGGAGCGATTATTTCGCCAACCTGTTCGACGCGATTCCGGCCGAATCGGCGGTCGTCTCGTTCGGCGACGCGAAGAGCCGTTTCAACCGCAAGCCGGCGCCGCCGACCGCGTTCGGAACGCCGAAAACGCTCGACTTGGGGCGCGTTTGCGACGCGGCGGCCGTTTTCCGATTCGCCGAAAAATTGGGCGCCGAACTCGACCGCGAGCCCGCCGTTTCCCCGGTCGCGTTCTTCTTCAGTTGCTTTGACGAAACGTCGACGGCGGCGTTTTTGGCGGCGTTGGGACTCGGGTATCGACGCGTTTTCGTCGGCCCGACCGCGCCCGCCGCTTGGAAACCGGAGACGGTCGCGCTCTTCGCCGAGCGATTTGGCGTTCGCGTTGTCGACGACCCGGTCGCCGACGTCGCCGCGGCGTTGAATTAGCGTTGACTTTGCCGATTTTAACGTGAAGCGGGGTCGGTTTTTGCGCCGACTCCGCTTTGCCGAGCGTTGCGCGTCGAGGCTTGCGCGGCGAAAGCGGCTCTTTGCCCCGGCGCGGCGACGCGTCGCGCTGCTGAAATT
>JAFSFF010000458.1 GCA_017435375.1 Thermoguttaceae bacterium | reverse complement strand
GGGCGAAATGCGTCGAGTCGCGCCGACGAACGCGACAAGCGTCGGCGCGACGGCGACGATTATTAAAAACGTCGACGGCGGAGACGGCGCGGCGCGAAAGTCTGCGTAAAACGCCTAGTTTGACGCGAAAAATAGACGGTCGAGGAGAAAATCGTCCGTTCGAAAAAAAATACTTGTTTTTCCGACGCGACTCGTTTATAATTCGGTAAAGACGCAAGCGGACGGGCGTTTTCGTCGCGTTTCGCTTGGTCGGTTTTCGGTTTTCGACGTCGGTCGCGCGTTCAACGATCGGCGGCGAGACAAGCGAAACCGTTCTTATCTATTTAGAGTTAAAAATGAAAAACGTCGCTTTTAAACGAAAGGATCGCTCGAGATGAGTTCGAACGTCGATCAATTTTATATGCGTCGCGCGCTGAAACTGGCCGCTCGCGGACAAGGCGCCGTCGAGCCGAATCCGATGGTCGGTTGCGTGATCGTTCGCGACCCGAAAACGACGGATTGCGCGAAAATCGCTCCCGATTGCGACAACGCCGACGCCGTTTGCGTCGATTGCGTCGATTTTGCGGACGAAACCGCCGAATCGCGAATCGTCGGCGAAGGTTGGCACCAACGATACGGCGGGCCGCACGCGGAAGTCAACGCGCTCGCCGCCGCCGGAGACGCGGCGCGAGGCGCGACGATGTACGTAACGCTCGAACCGTGTTCGCATTTCGGGAAGACGCCGCCTTGTTGCGACGCGGTGATCGCCGCCGGAATCCGCCGCGTCGTCGTCGCGACCCGCGACCCGTTTCCGAAGGTCGATGGTTCTGGAATCGAGAAGCTCGAAGCGGCCGGAATCGAAGTGAAAGTCGGCGTTTTGGAGAATAAAGCGCGCGAGTTAAACGCTCCTTATTGGACGCGGTTGACGAAGAAGCGACCTTGGATTATCGGGAAATGGGCGATGACGCTCGACGGAAAAATCGCGACGCGCGTCGGGTCGAGTTATTGGATTTCGTCGGACGAGTCGCGACTGTTGGTTCATCGGTTGCGCTCTCGGGTCGACGCGATTTTGATCGGAAGCCGCACCGCGATGGAAGACGATCCGAAACTAACCGTCCGCTTGCCGGAGGGGGAAACGCCGCTTCGGACGCCGACGCGAATCGTTTTTGACTCCGGCGGGACGCTGTCGGCGTTCTCGGAACTTGCGTTAACGGCGCGCGACGTGCCGCTTTTGCTTGTTTTCGGGCCGGAAGCGCCCGTCGAAAAGAAGGTTTTTTGGGAGTCGAAGGGCGCCGAAGTTCTCGTGATCGACGCGCCGACTCGCGAACAACGACTGATTTTGTTGATGGAAGAGCTGACCGAACGCGGAATGACGAACGTCTTGGTCGAGGGCGGCGGCGAGTTGCTCGGGCGACTTTTCGACTTGGAGATGATCGACGAGGTTAAAGTTTTCGTCGCGCCGAAAATTGTCGGCGGGAAGGAGGCGGTCGTTCCGGTCGGCGGCGTCGGGCGCGAGTTGATGCGCAAGGCGGCGACTTTAAAGAATCGCAAGACGGAAATCGTCGGGCCGGACATTTTGATTAGCGGCGCGATCGTTTATTAAAGAAACGCGATTCGCCGACGCGATCTCCAAACGCCGTCCCGTTCCCAAAAGAGCGGGACGGCGTTTTTTGGGTGAACGCGTTAAAATAAAATGGTCGCGCCGATTTTGCGGCCGACGGCGCTGAAAAACAACGCTGAAAACGGCGTTTAAAGACGAGCGAACGCGGCGTCGAGATCGGCTAAAATGTCGTCGATCGACTCGATTCCGACGGAAAGACGAATCAGCTCCGACGCGACGCCGGCTTTTCGGAGATCGTCGTCGTTCAACTGCGAATGAGTCGCGCTCGCCGGATGAATTATCAAACTCTTAGCGTCGCCGACGTTGGCGACAAGACTGAACAGCTCGACCGAGTCGACGAAACGTCGGGCCGCCGCCGCTCCGCCCGGAACGCCGAACGCGACGACGCCCCCGGCTCCGTTCGGGAGGTATTTTTGCGCGAGTTCGCCGCCGTTAAGACCGGGATATTTTACCCAACTTACTTCCGGACGCGAGTCGAGGAAGCGAGCGACCGCCGACGCGTTTTGACAATGACGCTCGACGCGGAGCGATAAGGTTTCGACGCCGAGTAAAAACGTCCAAGCGGCGTCCGGCGCGAGCGTCGGGCCTTGGTTGCGGAGCCCGACCGTCCGCAAACGAACCGCAAAAGCCGCCGAATTAAGGTCGCCAAGGTCGGTCGCGAAACGAAGACCGCCGTATCCGGAATCCGGCTCGTTGTACAACTTGAATTTCGGGTCGCTCCAATCGAACTTGCCGGCGTCGATCGCGATTCCGCCGATTCCGGCGCCGTGTCCGCCGATCCATTTCGAAAGGGAATGGATAACGACGTCGGCGCCGTGTTCGATCGGGCGAAGGAGCGTCGGCGGCGTGAAGGTCGAGTCGACGATAAACGGGACGTTGTAACGACTTGCGAGCGCCGCGTAACGGTCGAGATCGGCGACGTCGAGGCCGGGGTTGCCGATCGTTTCGACGTAAAGGGCGCGAGTGCGTTCGTCGATCGCCGCTTCGACCGCCGCGAAATCGTTAACGGGAGTGAAACGGACGTCGATTCCTTGCGAGCGGAGAATCGCGTCGAATTGAGTGAACGTGCCGCCGTAAAGATTGTTTGCCGAGACGATATTGTCGCCGACGGTCGCGATATTCGTTATCGTAAAGTAAACGGCCGCCGTTCCGCTCGACAACGAGACCGCCGCGACGCCGCCGTCGAGCGCCGCGAGGCGACGTTCGAGAACGTCGTTCGTCGGGTTCGTTAAGCGCGCGTAAATATTGCCGCTTTCTTTGAGCGCAAAAAGGTCGGCGGCGTGTTGAGCGTCGCGGAAGTTGTACGCGGCGGTTCGGTAAACCGGGACGGCGCGAGCTTGCGTCGTCGGGTCGGGCGTTTGACCGGCGTGCAAGGCTAAGGTTTCGGGGCGATATTGACGATTTTGTCGATTTTGAGGCGCTGGCATTGCCGACTTCTCCTTTCCGGTAATAAGCGACGCTTGAAATGCTACCTGTTTGGTCAGGATTGATTTTAAGCCGATTTTGCGCCGCGTCAAGAGCGTTTTCTTAAAAAAAGACACAATGTCTTCTTGGACGGTAGTGAAATCTGCGGCGGTAAACGTTGACTTGAACGGTTGGCGAAAATAGGAAGAATTGAAAGAACGCGGTGAGAGGGCGCGGGGAAAAGAGAGGGCGACGCGGATTTTGCGGAGGAAAAGGGGGGCGTTTCGGTGAATTTTGCGGAAACGCCCCCTTTAATAAAACGAGAAGATCGAAACGATAAGACGCAAAAGACGAGGTCGAAAAGGAGTCGGCGAAAACGACGTTTACTTGCGCCCGGTCGCCAACTTGCTAATTTGCTTAAATTGCGGCGTTCCGGCAATTTGAGTTAATTCGAAAAGGAGCGATTCGGCGGTCGTCGGGATAACGCCGGCTCGAACGGCGCGCTCGAACGCGATTTGAGCGTCGAACGGATTGCGCGACGCGACGCAGTCGGCGACCCAATAAACCGTTTTGCCGAGTTCCAGCAAGTCGAGCGCGGTTTGAAGGACGCAAATATGCGCTTCGATTCCGGCGAGAACAACGTTCGGGCGCGGGTCGGCGGCGAACGCGGCGCGGATTTCGTCGGTCGCCAAACAACTGAACGTCGTTTTGTCGAAAACCGTCGCGTTTTTCATCGCGTCGGCGATTTCCGGGAGGGTTTCGCCGAGCCCTTTCGGATATTGACGCGTCGAAACAAGCGGAACGTCGAAGACGTTAAGACCGTCGAGGAGGAAACGAGTTCGAGCAAGAAGGCGTTCCGGTTCGGGAATCGCCGGAACGATTTTTTCTTGCAGGTCGATAATAAGCGCGGTCGCGTTTTCCGGAGTCGCTTTCATTTTAGTTAAACTTTTGAACGGCGGGAGATCGATTGACGGGTTTAAAATGTTTTCGGCGTCGTTAATCGCCGAGGTTTGATTTTGAACGTTAAAAAGGCGGGGCGAGCGATTTATTTAAATATCGCCGAGTCGATTTTGGGCGAACGTTCGCTTAACGAAAGTTCTTCGGGCTTGGGGCCTTCGCCGCGTCGATAAGCGAGGAATTGACCCCAACGCTCCGCGTCGAGACCGTATTTTTCGCCGGTAATTTGGGCGAGCGTTCGCATCGACGCGTCTTGAAGGGCGCCGTCGTCGAGTTTTTCTCCGGTTAATCCTTGTTCGAGCGTTTCAAAAACCAACGGCGAATCGCTTTCTTGAAAATTACCGAAGTTGCGTAAAATCGCGACGCGAAGGTCTTTGCGGCGCTTGTTTTCTTCCTCGGAACCGGCGGCGATCGACAACGGCAAGCGTTTGTACTTGTCGGCGAGGAGTTCCGCGGCTAAACGACGACTTTCGTCGGCGCCGTCTTTAACGTCGAGCGCGTAAACGCCGAGCCCGTCGGCGGCGGAAACGGCGATATTCAGTTCGTTATCTTCGAGCGCGACGCGAAAAATATTTTCCGCGACGGGATTGGAATAGTTGCGCGAAATCTTGGCGATCGCCTCGATCGTGGAACGCCGAACGTTCGGACTCGCCGAGTTTTCAAACTCTTGCGAAATTTGCAAAAGAAGAACGTCTTTTTCCTCGACGGGAGCCTTCGCGCCCTTTTCGCCCTTTTCCTCGATCAACTTGATTCGTTCCCAAGGACGCAAAACGCCGGGAATTTGGTCGCTGCGCCGCGCCGCGCCGGGAAAATGGAGCAAAAATTTGTTGTCGGTCGAGTAAAAAGGCGTCGCGCACCCGCCGACGAGCCCGAAAACGGCTCCGCCGAGCAAAGCGGTCGCGACTAAAAACTTCGAACGTTGCGTTTTGCCAAAAAGCGCGTCGAGAAACTGCATAAAACGTTAAACCGGGAAATTTGCGCAAAGGTTGCCGTCGAAAACGCGCCGTCGAACCGGCCCAAACGCTTTCGATTAAACGCATCGTAACGATTTTTCCGACCGAGCGCAAGAGGTGTTTGAAGCGTCGACGGGAATTTTAACGGTAAATTTTGACGGTCGCGCAAAAAAAACGGGTTTTCCGTCGACTCGTGCGAATCGACGGAGAACCCGAAGGAACGGAAGAAAACGCGAAACGATTGAAACGTTGAAGCGTTAAAAACGTTTTAAGCGTCTTAATTGTTTTAGCCGTTGGAGTCGCTTGGGAACTCGCAAACGCTTAAAACGTTGCGACCGCTTTATTCGGCGTCGTCTTCGCAAACGACGCGGAAACCGACGTCGAACACCTTCGCCCAACTCGGCTGCGACGAGCGGAAGTCGGCGGCGGCTCGGTAAGGACGGTCGCGCCAAGAACCGCCGCAAACGACGCGCTCCGACGGCTGCGAGTCGAGAACCGGAACGCCGAAATCGGGCGCCGCGACGTCCGCCGTCCATTCGGCGACGTTTCCGAACATATCGAAAAGGCCGAACGGGTTCGGACGGTACGAGCCGGGAATTTCCGAGAGGAAACCGCCGTCGCAGAAGGCGCGCGACTTCGGAATCCAGTCGTCGTAATAGGTGGCCGCCGCCGGAACGCGCTCGTGATAATATTGGTCGATAATGAACTCGATCAACATTTGGTCGGCGAGGTTCGCGTCGCGGGAAAAGTCGGCGTCGAGCGGGCCGAACGAGGTCGGCGTCGTCGTTCCGGCGCGAGCGGCGCGCTCCCATTCGGCGGCGGTCGGGAGACGGAAACGCTTGCCGGTCTTCTTCGAAAGCCAATCGCAGAACGCGACCGCGTCCGTCCAAGAGACGCGGCAGGCGGGAAGAAGCGGGGAATTGACGTAAAAACCGCGTATGCCGTGGCTTAGCCCGAGTCGCGATTCGACGCGAGCGTCGTGCGCCGGGTTGAAAACTTCGAGCTGCTCGTTGGTGATTTCGAAGGTTCCGATCCAAAACGCTTTGCCGCCGTCGGTCGCGGCGACTTCCTCGGTTCCGGCGGTTTGCGGGGCGTCGGCGGATTTTGCGTCGGCTTTTTCGGCGTTCGTCGCCGCCGGGATTTTCGTTAAATAGAGCGGGACGTTCGGCGCGAGATCGATTCGACGGAGCGCGTCCGGCGAGCGTCGGCGTTCGCTAAGTTTCGCGAGCGCAAGCGCTTGGAAGTCGGCGCTTCGTTTCGACGCGAAGTAACGGGAACGCTCCGGCTCGACGTATTTGGCGCCCGTGTCGGCGGCCCAAGCGAGTTCGTTCGAACTGGTTCGCGTCGACGAAATAAGAAGGTCGTGTTCCGGACGCTTTTCGGCGACGCGGCTCCACTCGGCGCGGTTCGGCGATTCGCAGCCTTCCGAACCGGGACGACCGGCCCAAAGTTCGCGGATTTTGGCGGCGTAAACGGCGTCGGTCGCGAAACGTTTTTCAAACGCGGCGCGGAGTTCCGAACCGTCCGGGAATTGACGCTTGCCGGCGGCGACGTCGGCGATCAAACGCTTCGTTTCGGCGGTCGCGAAGGGCGAAAACGGAATTTTCGACCAACCGGTTTCGAGGAGACCGGCGGAAACGGCGCCGTCGTAACGCTCGCCGCGCGCCGTTTCCGAATCGTCGACGACGTTCGCGTAAAGTTTTTGAAGCGCGACGCGGTTTTTGTTCCATTTTTCGACGCGCTCCATCCCGGCGTATTCGCCCCAAGTCCCGTGATATGGGGCGTTCATATCGATCCAAGAGATCAAAATGTCCCAAGCGTCGGCGTCGAGGACGAGACCGTAATGGTCGTCGCGGAGGATTTGAAACAACTCGGTCGCGCGAGCGGAAAACTCCGCCGGTTCGAGGAGACGAGCGTCGCTCTCGAGACCCGGGCGGCGAACGTAGCGCGCTAAATTAATGTAGGACGTCGAGAAATTGCCGACGTTCGGCTGCCCGCCGATGAACGAGGTGCGGTAGTCGTCGACAATTTTGCCGCCGCGCAAGTCGAACGGAACGACGCCCCAACCGGAATCGGCGCCGTCGTGGCAAGCGACGCAGTAACGGTCGAGAACCGGCTGAACTTCGCGTTCGAACGAGAAACCGCGAGTCGGGCCGCGCCAAGGAGCGATTTCGTCCGGCTCTTTGCCCGATTGGAACGCGGTCAAGTCGATCGGGTTCGTCGCGTCTTGGTCTTCGTGACAGCCGACGCAAGAAACGAACTCGCCCGGTTGACCGACGAACCAACTGCGCATCTGTTGGAGCGCGACGCCGTTTTCGTCGAGCGGTTGGAGCGCGATCGGGGTGTTCGCCGGAATTTTGAAGAGCGCGGAACCGTCTTCGGCGATCGGAACCGTTCCGAGAATTTGACGGACGTCCCAAGGCCCGTCGACGCCGACGATCGCGTTCATTCCGCCGATTTCCGGATAGGCGTAATTGTAGGAGAAGACGCGGAAACTCTTCGCCGTCCCGCGCGGAACGCCCTTCAAGCCGTCGCCGAAATAAACGTCGGCGACGTAAACCGTCGCTTCGTCGGCGCTTGGGTCGACGCGGTCGAGAACGACCGGCGGAGCCTCCGTCTCGCGCCAAGGAACCGGCTCGAAACAAGCGGAGTCGGCGGTTTCGGCCAACGCGATCATATTGTCGAAACGATCGACGAGATAAAGGCCCCAAGGCGCGTCGGCGTTCGGCTGCGCGGAGACGAGGAAATAGTCTTCGCTAAGCGGAACCGGGGCCATATAGCGCGGCCAACTCTCGTCGACAATGTTGTCGCCGTGCAGCGTCGAGTAATATTTTTCGTCCGTGCGCGACTCGATTTTTTTCGGATAGCCGCAAATTCGTTCGACCGCGCCCTTTTGGTCGACGCGGCCCCGCTGCGCGTCGAAAAGGACGAGTTCGCCGAAGCGCGGGACGCCGTGATGACCCGAAACGACCGCGACGAACTTCGTCGTCGAACCGGGGATCGGCTCGGCGTAGTTCGCGCTAACCGGCCAAAAACCGGCGCTTCCGTAAAACGCTTTCTGTTGCGTGCCGTCCGGATTCGCGGTGAAGAGGCGGCGACCGGCGACGTGCGGAATATCCGTATATTCCCAACGGAGGTAAAGGAGTTGACCGTTCGGAAGGAGCGTCGGGAACCAGTTGTGTTCCTGGTCGAACGCGAGGCGGCGAATCGAACCGTCGGCGTTTTTGCGGTAAAGGTTGGCGACCCGGCGCGTTCCCTGCATACAAGGAACCGCGGCGTAACCGGCGTTCGAGGTGAAGACGACGCCGCCGTCCGGGAGGTAGCAAGCGTCGTAACTTTCGGCGTCCGGAAAGCGCGGAAGGATTTCGCGAAACGCTTCGTCGGTCGGCGCGCCCTTTTCGGCGGCGGTTAGGTCGAGTTCGAAGACGTTGTAAACGCCGTCGCGGGTCAGCGAGGAGAAAAGGGCTTTCTCCGCGTCGAAATGGAGGCAAAGGTCGCCGAGGAACGTCGGGTAATCGGGCGCGAAGAGCGTCGTCGAGGTCGGGAGCGCGGCGTCGGCGTCGGCGGAGAGCGGGTCGACGTCGGCGTCGACCGTCGGGAGCGCGAGGACGCGGAGCTTGTCGTCGAAGTTGCGCGGAACCGCTTCGTGGCTTTCGTAATTCTGCGCGAAACCGAGGTTTCCGGCGTCGCGGAGGACGTAGAGAACGCGGTCGAAATCGACGAGCGGGTTCGCGCGACCGACGAAGGCGTAAAGTCGGACGGCGCCGAGGAAGTCGTCGGCGATTCGTCGGGCGGCGTCGACGGAGAGTTCCGGAGCGGCGAACGCGGCGGCGATTTCCGAGTCGGCGGCTTCGAACGCGGCGAGGCGTTTTTCGGCTCCGCTCAAGTAATCGTCTTCGCCGGTTTCTTCGCGGAAACGGTCGAGCGCGGCGCGGGCGCGGGCGAGCAAGTCGCGGCGCTTGGCGAGCGACCAATCGAACCGGCGCGACGTCGGAAGAGTCGCGAAAGTCGGCGCGTTTTGCTCGGATTGGCTATTTGACTTGAATTGGTTGTTTTGCGCGGTTTGACTATTTTGCGCGGTTTGACCGTCGGCGCTCGGCGTTTCCGGAGCGATTTCGACGAGAACGGCGAGGGAACGCGCTTCCGGTCGCGTCGCGGCGTCGGAATCGGCGTCGAGCGACGGCGTTTGAAGCGCGAACATTCCGGGAACGTAAGTTAGTTCGTCGCAAGGGGTAACCTTGGCTATTTCGGCGGCTTTCTCCGCGGCGGGGTCGACGACGGTCGCGGAAAGACGGGACGCCGGGACGAGCGCGACGGTCGTTTCGAGCGCGAAATGAGCGTCGAACTTGGCGCCCGACTCGCCTTTGAGGGCGCGGTCGCGGGCGTAATCGAGGTACCAACCGCCGCTCCAAGGCGTCGGCGTCCAACCGGTCGTTTTGGCGATTTCCGATTGAGCGATCGAGCGCGGCTCGCCCCAAAACGCGGCGGCGTCGGCGATTTCGGCGCTTGGTTTGAATTTAGGAACGAATTTAAGCGCGCAAACGTGCGGGATGTGAATTGTCTTCGTGTCGAAGCGGAGCGTTTTGACGCCCGGCGCCGCGACGTTGAAATCGAGCTGCTTTTCCCAACGCGCTCGGCTCGTTTGCCAAGAGTCGAACGCCGTTTTGAAGACCGTTCCGACTTCGGCGCCGTCGAAAACGAAGCGCATCGGGCGGCTTTCGTTCGACGCGTAAAACGCCCAAAGCTCGTATTCTCCGGCGCTTGGGAACGCGACGTCGTACTCGACGAACGTGTCCGGCTGACCGCCGGTGCAGAGGCAAACGGCGGCGTCGGAGTAAGGGAGACCGCCGCGAACGACGTTCCCGCGCTCGAACCATTCGGAGCGAATCGTTAGCGAGAAATCGGAAGTCGCCGGATTTGCGGAATTTGAGGGCGCGGCGTCTGGGGCGAGCGGAGCGTCGGACGTCGGGGAAACGTCGGACGCGGCGACGGGAAGCGACGTCGGAACGCCGAGTCCGAAGGCGAACGCGGCGGCGCCGAGCGCGAACGTTGAAATCGGGGAGAAGAAGCGGAACATAACGGCCTTTCGAAGGGGCGACGGCGCGAAACGTCGAGCGAGTCGAACGCCGACGCCGGAAACGGGGAAGGAAAATGGAAAGTGAAAATGAAAAAACGGGGACGCCGCGCGTCGACGGAGCGGAACGAGCGGCGTTAAGGCGGGGAAAACGCGTCGACTTTGCCGAAAAAACGGACGTTAGTCGGCGATTTCCGGGGGGGCGACGTCTTCTGGGGAGACGGGCGTCGAATACGGGAGAAACTCGAGCCCGTCGATTCGCGCGGAACCGTCCGCCGCCGTTTCGATCGTAACGCGAGCCCGAACGGCGCGCGCCGAGCGGTCAAGCGCTTGGGCTTCCTTCAACTCTTCCTCGAACTCCTGCGGGATGCGCGGGAACTCGTCGACGCCCGGGAATTGGAGCGCCGTCCTCGTCCGTCGCGACGTTCGCCGCCCGACGAGGAGAACTTCGTCGGAAGCGAGGGACGCCGGGCGCTCCGACGTTATCCGCGTCGCCCAAGCGACGTCGGTTTTCGGGTCGCGGCGCAAGACGACGTAAACCGGGCCTAAGGCGTAGCTTTCGTCGACGACCGGCGTCGCGTCGCCGTCGCCGAGAAGGACGTCGTTAACTTTGCGCCGATCCGGGCGGACTTGGTCGGCGAAGGGATAGTCGAGCGAAAGGTAAGGGGTGCGGAAGCCGCGGTCGCGCCCAAACGCTTGGAAGTCGCCGTAGTCGTAAGCGCGACCGACCGACGCTTCGACGACGAACGACTTGACCGGAACGAACGGACGACTCGCTGCGAAGGCGATAAAACCGAGAATCGCGAACTGCGCGGCGACGACGACGGCGAGAGCGCAAGTCTTGAGGCGGAGGGGCGTTTCGGCGGCTTCTTGCGCGTCGTCGGATTGCGCGTCGTCGGACGTTTCGGCGGCGGTCGGAGCGTCGAACGCGTCGGCGAGGAACGCGACGAACGTCGGTTCGCGGCGGGCGTTTTCCGGGTCGGCGTCGAGTCGAGCGCGGAGCCGAGCGAGGAAGAAGGCGGCGCTAAAGAGGGCGACCGAAATCGCGCCGAAGAAACAGGCGGCGAGCGTCGCGTCGTCGAGGTCGAACGCGAAATAACGCAACGTCAGCCAAATAAGGAAATAGAGAACGCCGAACCAATAAAGGGCCGCGCTCCGGAACGCGCCGACAAGGAACGCGACGCCCGCGACCGCGAGAACGAGAACGGTCGTCCAAGCCGCGGAAATAATCGCGACCGCCTCTCGAAGAGGTTCGCTCGGAAAGTTCCAATAGGTCGAAAGTTGCGGGGCGGGCGGAGCGAGGGGGCCGAGGAAGAAGGGCAAAAGCATCAGCGTCGCGATCCCGACCGGCGAAACGAGCAAAGCGCGTCGCGCCGGGCCCTTCGCGAAAAGTTCGGGACGCTTCCGTCGAGCGACAAAAAACGTCGCGAGCGCGACCGCTCCGCAAAGGGCGAAAAAGCCGACGTTCGCCGGAATGGAGTAGACGGCGGGCCAATTAGCGCGCTCGTCGTAAAATTCGTAACGCGAATAGATAAGGAGGAAAACAAAGAACGGCGCGGCGCTAAGGAAACGCAACTTCGACGCGACGAAACGGTCGGCGACGAGTGTCGAACCGACGAAATAAACGAAAGCGGTAAGGAAAAATAGGTAGAATAAGTTGAAAAAACCGACGTCGTTACTCGGCTGCAACCAAACGCAATATTGGAACGCCGCCCAAAAGACGCCCAAGAGCGCGTAAAGGAGTTGAACGCCGCTCGCGTTGCGTCGGACGCCCCACCGGTATCCCAACGCGGCGAAAAGCGGGAGCGAAACCGGGGCGTTCGGGAGTTCGGGAAAGAAAAACGCCGGGGAAAACGCGGTCGGACGGTCGAACGAGATCGCGGCGATCGTCCAAACGACAAGAAGCGGGACGGCGAGGTAATGCGTCGCCGCTCGGTCGCCGAAAAACGCGACGCCGAACGCAAGGGCGCCCCAAAGCCAATACGCCGTCGGAAATTCAATTTCGAACCGGAAAATTTCCGCGAACTGCCAAACGCCCAGCCCGAAAACGAACGCGCCAAGGAAGAAGAGCGCCGCCGAAAAATTCGGACGCTTGCCGAGTCGCGCCGCGAAACCGCCGAGGTTGGCAAACGCGAGCGAACCGACTAAAATAGCGATTTTGAACGACTTGCCGAGATGAGCCCAAGTTTGCGACAAGATGAAATAAAGGGCGATTCCGAGCGCGAGCGCGCCGAGCGTCGCCGTCGCGAAGACGAGAAAACGCCCGAAAGCGTCGCGGCGGTCGGAACGCGCGGACGTCGGCGTCGCGTCGGGGCTCTCGACGTAAAGAGCGCGGAGCCGAGCCGCCGTTTCCGCGTCGACGAAACGGCTGTCGAGCCAAAAATCGATTTCAGTTTGAAGCCAACGAAGCGCGTGCCGCGGCAGGCTTCGTTTTTCGTTTGCGTTTGACATGGGAGGCTCCAAGGGAAAATGGGGGAAGTTTTTTGGTTTTAACGTTGAACGGGATTGCGGCGAGGCGCAAGAACCCGCAAACGCCGCCGCGATAATATTATATGCGTCGCGCCGTCGCAAATCAAGCGTTTTGAGGCGAATTTTTAATTTTTTTTGCCGCGCGGCGTCGATCGCGCAAAATTTTTTAACGACGCTAGGCGCTATAGTAATAATGACAACACGATGTAGCGCTTTAAGCGTTCCGAGCGGCGATTTTAGCGCGTCAAACGTCGCGACGGAGCGGAGTCGGAAAAACCAAAGAAAAGAAAAAAAGAGCGCGGAAAACGAAAAAAAGGAAAAAACGGGGAAAAAAGCGAAAAACTTGAAAAAAAATGGGGAAAATGGCGAAAATTCCGTCGCCGGGCGCTAGACGTTTTGCGCGAATGAGTTATATTAAAAAGACGTTCCTTTCGCGAAACCAACGACCCTTCTAAGGCGTTCCAAAAGCGCGACGTTAATTGAGGCGCGAAAGCGGGAGGAAGCGACGTAAAATCGAGAAGGCGAGACTTCGCAAGCGGTTTTGACGTCGAGAAGAAAAGAAACGATTGCCGACGGTCGGCGTTGGACGCGTTTTTTCGAACGCGGCGCCGTCGTCGTTATTTGAGAGTCGATTTGACGCAAGCGGCGTTTTCGGAACGCGTTAAGCGCAGGGCCCGACCGGGTCGGCGCGTCGCGAGGCG